>CAYTTU010000246.1:0-35422 GCA_964440905.1 uncultured Acidimicrobiia bacterium
CTTGCGACTCCTCGTTCTCGATGACGCCAATACCCTCGCCACCCGCGGCGCCGCCGTCATCACCGAGCATCTGACCGCCGGCGGCGACGTCGGACTCGCCGGCGGATCGACCCCGGAGGCGGCATATCGAGCTCTCCGCACCGCCGAGATCGATTGGTCGCAGATCGATGCCTGGATGACTGACGAGCGACATGTGCCGCTGGACCATCCCGACAACAACGCCGGCATGGCGCGCCGTGCCCTGTTCGAGCGCGTGGCGGCGCGGCTCCATCCCGTGCCGTGGGACGACGACGCCATCACCGCGGCGCACCGCTACGAGGAACACCTCGCCACTTTCCTCCCGCCCGGGGACTCGGGACCCGAGCCCTCACTGGTGATCCTGGGATTGGGCAGCGACGGCCACACCGCGTCGCTCTTTCCCGACTGCCCCCAGCCGGAACCCAACAGGGACTACACCGCCATCGCGGTGCCCGGAAAGGGATGGCGGCTCACCGCCACCTACGACCTGCTCGCCCGTGCCCGGCACACCCTCTTCCTGGTGTGCGGTTCCCACAAGGCGGAGGCCCTGGCCGCGGTGCTCGCCGGCGCCCCCTTCCCGGCGACCCGGGTGGCGGCGGAGGCGGCCGACGCCCTGTGGCTGGTGGACCGCGATGCGGCCGCGTTCCTGTGACCTCGAGTCACCGGCCCATCAGGGTCAGCAGATAGCGGGCCAGGTCCGAGTCCGGATCGAGATCCGCCCCGAGGAAGGCCGCGGTCTGCACTTCGCCGGGATCGCACCGCATCTCCTCCAACCGGGCATCGAGATCCCGGCCCTGCTCCTCCATGGCCAGGAGCGCCTCGGGCCACTGTTCCCGATCGCGGGTCTCGTCGAGGGTGACCTGGTCGAGCACCTCGATGAGTGTCTCCAGATAGCGTGCGGTGTCGGCGGCGAGGCGGCCGCAGGTGTCGTTCTCGATGGTGGTCGACGTTCCGGGAAGACTGGTGGTGGGGCTGACGGTGCCCGAGTCGCAGGCGGCGACAGCGATAGCCACGACGGTGGCCAGGGCAAGGCGGCTGCGGATCACGACGACCGAGGGTAACGCTCCCTCGGCCGTCAGCCGTCAGCTGTCAGCTGATCGACTATCCCGACTATCACGGCGCGAATCGGAGCGTCGGCCACACCGACCACCTGGCGAGCCCCGTTGCCCTCGTCGAGGATGAGCACCATCTCCCCTGCCCCGGCGCCCACCGAGTCCACGCAGATGAGGTAGTCGCCGCCATCCGAACCGTCGGCATCGAGGAGATCGCACATCAGCAGGCGCCGGCCGTCGTAGATCGGATGGCTGATTGTCGACACCACGGTCCCGGTCACCCGTCCCAGTTTCACGGACGCCGCTCCACCGCGTCCACGATGCCCACGATGGCGTGGTCCACGGGCACGAATGGCTCCGGCATCGCCAGTGCTGCCTCCCGGCTGCCCACGACGTACACCAGCTCTCCGGGTCCGGCCATCGCCACTGCGTCGGCGGCCACCACCGGCCGGCCCTTGGGGCGGCGCTCCCGGTCGAGCGGCTGCACGATGAGGAAACGGACCCCCTCGAGCCCGGGGTATTTCACCGTGGCGACGACGGTCCCGATCACCTCACCCAGCTGCATCGAATCCCTCCCAACCGACGCGGGTGCCAAAGCGAAATCCGTCGAACAGGTTCCCGCCCATCTCGGCGTGCAGCTGCGGAATGACCACCGATCCGGCGAGCAGCGCCGGAGGCACCCGTTCCAGACCGATCGCCACCGCCGCCTCCACGTCGGACACGGTGCCACAGAACAAGGCGTACGCCTTTCCTCCGAGGCCGTCGGCCAGGTGCAACTCGGCGAGCACCACGGTGGCCCCCTTCACCGCGGCGTCGGCTGCGGCGATGGTGGCGGCCACCGTCACGGTCTCGATCACTCCGACCGCTTCTCCATCAGGGGGGAACCGTTCACCGCGCACCGCCCCCGCGACCGCGGGATGCACGTCAGGCAGCAGCACCCGATCGACCAGCGCGGACCCGGACCGGTCGATACCTGCGGCGACCGCCTCTTCGACCGCGGCGACGTCGCCGACGACCATCACCAGGTACTTGCCGGGGTGGACCGTGCCGCCGAGGATCTCGGCCACCGGCCCCCGCTTGATCATTGCGTCGCCCGCAGCGATGCCGGCCGCGATCGAGGAGAACTCGAGGATGGCGAGAGCGGGATGCATCTCAGACGATCCTGAGGGCGCCGACCACGGCAATACGACGTTCCCGGGTGAAGGTCAGCGGCCGGGTCATGCCGTCGCCGGAGGGGCTGGCGATGGAAAAGGAGGTGAATCCCTCGCCGCCCTGGCCGAGTCCGGCGTAGTTGGGGCCGTTGGCGATGAAGATCGACACATTGATCGAGCGCGCCATGCGGGTGATGGTCCCCACGTCGTTGGAGTGGATCGAGGCGGTGTGTCGGAACTGATGCTCGCTGCGAATCGCAAGGTCGATGGCAGCATCGACATCGGGTACCACGGTCACCGGCATCACCGGCATCATCTGTTCGGTCCACACCAGGTTGTGGTCGTTGGGCACCACCGCCACCAGAAGACGGGGATCGCCGTCCACGTCCACCCCGGCGGCGGCGGCGATATCCCGGGCGTTCTTGCCCACCCAGGCCCTATTGATCACACCGGGCTTTCCGGGCGGGCCCATCGTCTCAAAGATCACTCGCTCCACTTTGCGCAGCTCGTGCTCTTTGAGCACATGGGCGCCATGCCGGGCCATCGCCCTGACCAGTTCGTCGGCCACCGGGCGGACGACGATGGTGGTCTTCTCGTCGGTGCAGATCAAGTTGTTGTCGAACGACGCCCCGGCGACGATGTCGCGGGCGGCACGGTCGATGTCGGCGGTCTCATCCACCACGGCTGGCGGGTTGCCGGGACCGGCGGTGATCGCCCTCTTGTCGGTCTTGAGCGCCTCGCGTACCACTGCCGGTCCTCCGGTCACCAACAGCACCCGCACCTTGGGATGGTGCATCAGCTCCTGGGCGCTCTGGATGGTCGGCTCGGGAACCCCGGTGACGAGATCCGGCGGCCCCCCGGCGGCAAGGATCGCCCGGTTGAGCAGGCGGATGTTCTCCGCCGATACCCGCCGCGCCCCGGGGTGGGCATTGAACACCACCGCATTGCCGCCGCTGAGAATGGCGATGGTGTTGTTGATGAGCGTGGCGGTGGGGTTGGTGGTGGGGGTTATCGACCCGATCACCCCGAACGGAGCGTGCTCGGTGAGCATCATGCCGCCGTCACCGGTTTCGATCAGGGGTTCGAGATCTTCTGGCCCCGGAGTGCGCGTGGCCACCAGGATGTTCTTGCGAACCTTGTCCTCGGGGCGGCCCAGGCCGGTCTCCTCGTGGGCCATCTTTGCCAGGTGCTCGGCGGAGGCGAGCATGGCGTTGCGGATCGAGGCCACGACCGCCCCCCGGATCCCGGTGCCGAGGGCGGTATAGCGGTCGTAGGCACGTTCGGCGGCGTCGACGGCCTCATTGACGGTGGCATACATCCCCTCCCCCAGGGAGGCCTCCGGCACCTCGACCGGCACCCGGGGATGGGCCGGGGCGGCGTCGGCGGTGCCGCCAAGGCGCGCTCGCACCCGGGCGATGATCTCCTGGACCTCGCGCTCCGAGGGCGTCTTCATCTCACTTCACGTACTTCACGTCGCCGCCGACCTCCCAGGTATCGACGATGGCCATCACCACCGCGTCGCACGGCCGGTCACGGGTGGACTCGGTCTGGCGGGCCGAAGAACCGGTGGCATACATCACGACTTCCCCGACCCCGGCCCCTACCGCGTCTGCGGCGACCACATAGGCCGAGGTGTCCGACTCATCGACATCGATCTGCCGGACGACGAGGAACTTGAGTCCCTCGAGGGTCGGCTCCTTGCGCGACGCCACCAGGGTCCCGACGACACGGCCGAGGAGCACTCGTCCGCTCCCGGGTCAGGCCGACTCGGCCGCGGCCTCGTCGGCGCGACCGAGGGGCAGGACCAGGTCGATGTTGACGTGGGGACGGGCGATGACGTGCGTCGACACCACTTCGCCGACCTTCTCGGCGCCGCGAATGCCGGCATCGATGGCGGCCTTCACCGCGGCGACGTCACCGCGAACGATCGCGGTTACGTAGCCGCCGCCGGTCTTCTCGTATGAGACGAGCTCCACCTTGGCGGCCTTCACCATCGCATCCGCTGCCTCCACCATCGCCGCGAACCCGCGGCACTCGATCATTCCCAGTGCTTCAGCCATTGGTCTCCGCTCTCCCTTTCTGGTGTCCTTGCGGCGGGGCCGCCCCCGTCACGAAATGTCTCTGCCGGCCAGTCCCTCAAGGGCGGCGACGGCGGCGCGCCAGCCGACGTCGATGTCGCGCTCCTCGCCCCCGAGATAGACCCGCCCCAGCGATCCGAAGGATCGCACCTCGAGAACGTTTATGTTGGCCGCCTTCTCCGCCTCGTTGGCCGCCAGAGCGGCGTAACACGCCGGCTCCATCTCCAGCAGGTACAGCGTCTGGCCGGGGATGATCATCTGGCCGTGGCGCATCCGGTTGATCAACTGCGCCTGGTGGTCGTCGATGCGCCGGATGATCTGGCTCGAGGCGATGCGGGGCTTGAAGCGGTCCGTCTCGGTGGCTCCGATTTCGGCGAGGATCGCTGCCCCCGCCGCCCGGGTCTCCGCCTGCGAGGGCGAGTGGACCTCGAGCAGACCGAAGTAGCGCTCGACTATCTGCATGCCCGGCTTCACCGTGGTGGCCTTGAGGGCGACATCGGTGAGCCGGTTGATCTCGATACCCGGGGAGATCTCGACGTAGAGCGAGGCATCTCCGGCGAGTGGCAGGAAGCCCTGGGCCACCGTGCCGAGGAATGCGGCGTACTGCGGTTGGAGGCTGTCGAGGAACGAGTAGCCCCGAAGATCAATACCTGCCACTCGAAGTACCTCCCGTCACGATCTGGACCCCGGCTGAAGCCCCGATACGGGTGGCCCCGGCCGCGATCATCTGTTTGGCGTCCTCGACACTACGGATTCCCCCGGAGGCCTTCACCCCGATCTTCGGGCCGACTGCCTCCCGCATCAACGCCACGTCGTACACCGTGGCCCCTCCCGGGCCGAACCCGGTGGAGGTCTTCACGAAGTCCGCCTTGGCCTCGACCGCGATCTGGGAAGCGATCACCTTCTCCTCGTCACTCAGCAGCGCGGTCTCGAGAATCACCTTGCACAATGCCCCCGCTTCGCGGCACGCCTCGCTGACCCCGGCGATGTCTTGACGGACCGTGTCGAAGAGCCCGGACTTGAGGGCTCCAACGTTGATCACCATGTCGATCTCCCGGGCTCCGTCCCGTAGGGCGCGCCGGGCCTCCATCGCCTTGATCTCAGGGGTGGACGCCCCGAGGGGGAATCCGACGACACAGCATGCCACCACCGGCGTGCCCTTGAGGGCCTCGGCGACCCGCTTCGCCCAGGTGGGGTTCACGCACACCGACGCAAACCCGTACTCGATCGCCTCGGAGCACATTCGGTCGATCTCCGCGGCGGTGGCTTCGGGTTTGAGCATGGTGTGATCGATGAACCCGGCGAGATCCGTGGGCACATCGGCGCCGGCCCCGTTGTAGGTGACCCGGGTCGCCCCGGCGGCGAGCACCGACCGCACCTTGGGGGCCGAGTGGGCGACGCAGTCCCCAAGGCAGGTGAGGCACTCGTCCCAGGCTTCACCAGCGAGGGAGGCCAGGACCTCCCGGGTGATCGCTTCGATGAGGTCGTCGCGCTCGGTCATGCCGACACCTGGAGCCGAGGTCCGTCCAGGGCGTCGATCTTGGCGACCCGCCGAGCGTGGCGTCCCTCGCCCCACGGGGTCTCCAGCCAGGCGGTGACGATCTCCCAGGCCAGGTTCTCCCCGATCAACCCCGCACCCAGGGTCAGGACGTTGGCGTGGTTGTGCTCCCGGGAATTGCGCGCCGACGAGACGTCGTAGCACAGGGCCGCCCGGACTCCGACCACCTTGTTGGCCGCCATCGCCGAGCCGATCCCGGCGCCGTCGACCACGATCCCGGCAATGCAGGCGCCACTGGCCACCTGCAGGGCCACCGCGACCGCAAAGTCCGGGTAGTCGACGGGGTCTGCCGAGTCGGTCCCGCAATCGACTACAGCGTGCCCTGCCTCGCGCAACCGGAATGCGAGCCGTTCCTTGAGGCGGTAACCGCCATGATCTGCACCAATGGCGATGGCCCCCGAAGGTGCCGCCACCGGGGTCACCAGGGGTGGCGCCTGCGGGGAGGGACTGGCGACCGCATCGACGACCCGGGCGACGAGTTGGCGCACCTCGGTCTCGCTGGGCATGTCTCGGCGCACCACCAGGCGATTATCCCACGGCGGACCGTCGCCCGACGCCCGATGCCCGATACCCGACTCCCGACGCCCGACGCCCGACGCCCGAGCCAGACCCAGAACCCGAGCCAGAACCCGAACCCGCGCCAGAACACGGGGCATTCGGGATCGGGTATCGGGAGTCGGAAGTCGGGAGTCGGGGTTCGGACTCGCCCCTCGCCCCTCGCCCCTAGATTTCGCCCCGTGGACCCCGCCTTCACCTGGGACCAACCCAAGCCCAAGACTCCTCGGGCGCCACGCGACCCCGCCGCCGCGGCCCTCCCCCCAACCGGAGAGCGCATCACCTTGCGCGAGGCGGAGCATCGCTTCGGAGTGCCTGTGGCCACACTGCGCACCTGGGCCCGCAAAGGTGCGGTCGATGCCGTGATGACCGCCGACCAGGGTCAGCGGCAGTGGGTGGTGACCCCCGAGTCGGTGGCCCACCATCTCTCCCGGGCCGCCAAGACTGTGCCGCGACCCGGTCGAAAAGCTGCCACGAAAGGCAAGCCGACGGGGCGGCGGGCCACCGGGCCCACCGGCGACGGGACTGCGATGCTGGTGCCCCGCGACGCCTGGGACCGCCTGATCGACCAGTTGGGGAACCTGCACGAAACGGGGCTGATGCTCGCCGAGGCACGGGAGCGCGCCGCCCGGGCCGAAACCGAGGCGGGCTTTCTGCGCGAGCGGCTCGCTGAGATCCGGACGGAGCGCGATGGGCTGCGGGCCGGCACCAGCGATGTCCCGCCAACACCGCGACGGTGGCGGAGGCTCTTCGGACGATGAGTCCCGTAACGGTGGCGGAACGCAACCTGCCTAGGTTGGGACCGTGAGCGAAGCCGCCCCGATCATCGCCGTCTCCGGTCTGCGGTTCGCCTACGGCAATCTGCTCGCCATCGACGGAATCGACCTCGCGGTGCCTGCAGGGCGCATCGGGCTGGTCGGAGCCAACGGGGCAGGCAAGACCACTCTTCTCAAGATCCTGATCGGGGTGTTGCCCGCCGGGTCGGGATCGGTGCAGGTGCTGGGGCATTCGGTGGCGAGCGCCACGCTCGAGGTCCGCAGCAGGGTTGGGTGGATGCCCGAGGGCGACTGCCTTCCCCCGGATCAGACTGCCGCCGACTTCCTGGGTTACGCCGCAGAGCTCGGTGGCCTGCCGGCGCGCGCCGCCCGACAGCGCGCCAGCGACGTGCTGGGGTTGGTGGGGCTCGACGAGGAGCGCTTCCGCTTCATCGGTGAGTTCTCCACCGGTATGAAGCAGCGCGCCAAGCTGGCCCAGGCCATCGTGCACGATCCTCAGCTGGTGCTCCTCGACGAGCCGACCGCAGGACTCGACCCCGAGGGGCGCGAGGAAATGCTCGACCTGATCACTCGGCTGGAGGGGTTCGGGATCAACGCCGTGATCTCGTCGCACGTCCTCACCGACATCGAGCGCACCTGCGAATGGGTGGTGATGCTCGACGGAGGCAAGGTGCTCCGCTCCGGACCGCTGTCCGACCTTGCCACCTTCGACGAGGCCGAATTGGAGGTGATTGGTGACGCCGAGGGTGTCGTCGCCGAGGCCACCCGGCTCGGAGCCGAGGTGCACCGTCACGGCCCATCGTTGGTGATCTCGCGTCCTGGCGGGAACGCCTTCGACGTCGCCCGCGACGCGGTAGTCGCCGCCGGGGCGGCCATCCGCCGCCTCGGGGCGCGCCGCACCACCCTTGAGGACGTCTTCCTCGGCGAGGAGGAACCCCGTGGCTGAGGGAGTCGTCTTCGACCTGGGTTATCGGCCGCACGAGGGAGAGCGCCTGGGACGCTCCGGAGCGCGGCGCGCCCTCTACCGCGACGGCCTGCGCCGGGTGCTCGGTCTGCGTCGCAAGGCGCGTCGCAAGGTCTTCCCCTTCCTTCTCACGGGTGTGGCAGTGCTCCCGGCGCTCTTCTTCGTTGCGCTGAGCGTGATCGCCGGCGAGTTCGACCAGGCGGCGACGCTGTTCGACCATCCGGAGTACTTCGATCTGACAGGATCCATGGCCCTGGTGTTCGTTGCCCTCGCCGCCGGCGAGCTGCTGATTCCCGATCGGGTTCACGGCACCTACCAGGTGTACGCCTCGCGGCCGCTGACCACGATCGACTACCTGGTGGGGAGGGCGGCGGCTCTCGCCACCGTCGTGATCGGCTTCTTGTGGCTCCCGCACCTGGTGCTCTTCTTCGGACGAGCCTGGGTGTCCGACCAGGGATTCGGCTCGTACGTGACCGGCGAGGTGGCGACGCTGGGAACCACGCTGCTTGCCTCGGTGGTCTACTTCATCGCCTTTGCTCCGCTCGCATTCGCCGTGGCCAGCGTGACGAAACGCGCCTCGCTGGCCGCCGGGGTCTTCCTCGGAATCGTGACGATCTCGGGGCCCACCTCGGCGTCGCTGGCCGACTCCGGATTCGGGTCGCTTGCCCTGCTCGCCCTGCAGCACCACCCGGGGTACGTGAAGGACTGGATCATGGACAGCGCCACCCACTCGTGGATACCGCAGCGCGCCGGGTACGAGCCGGTGGTCTCCCTCATCGTGATCCTCACCGTCGCCACCCTCTCGTGGCTCGTGGTCCTGCTGCGCCAGCGGAGGATGGCATGACCTCCGGGCCCGCCTTCGCCGCCTCTCCCACCATCGAGGTCACCGACGTCTCCAAATGGTTCGGGCAGAAGGTGGCAGTCTCCGACCTGTCGTGTTCGTTTGGCCCCGGCCTCACCGGACTGCTCGGACCCAACGGCGCCGGCAAGACGACGCTGCTCCGAATGTTGTGCGGACTGCTGCGCCCGTCCGACGGATCCGTCCGGGTTCTCGGCTCCGACCCGCGCCGCGACCCCGGGGTGTACCGGCGGCTCTCTCTGGTGCCCGAGGAGGATGCGGTCTACGGCATCCTGACCGCCCGGCAGTTCGTCGGCCTCGCCGCCGACCTCACGGGAGTCGATCGCTCCGCCGTCGCCGCTGCGATCGAGGCGGTCGATCTCTCTGCAGCAGCCGACCGGCCGATCTCGGGATTCAGCAAGGGGATGCGGCAACGGGCCAAGGTGGCGGCAGCTCTGGTGACGGCCCCCGAGATCCTGATACTCGACGAACCCCTCAACGGAACCGACCCGGTGCAGCGCGCCCATCTCATCTCCCTGTTCCGGCGCCTCGCCGCCGAGGGGCGGACGGTGATCGTCTCCTCTCATGTGCTCAGCGAGGTGGAGCGCATGGCCGATCGGGTGCTGGCCGTGGTGGACGGTCGCCTTGCCGCTGCCGGCGACGTTGCCGCGATTCGCCGCGCCATGGCCGACATCCCCTACCGGGTGCGGATCGATGTGGCCGAACCGCGCCGGGTGGCCGCGGCCCTGATCGGCGAGTCGGTGGTCGGATCGGTGGCGATCGAGCCGGGGCGGCTCCACATCGAGACCACCGACCTCGCCGCTCTCGGATCGCTGGTGCCCCGCGTTGCCGCATCTGCTGGGTCGAGGCTCACCGCATTCGAGCCCGAGGACGAGTCGCTGGAGAGCGTGTTCCGCTACCTGGTGCACCGCCGATGAGGGCCTTCGTCGCCGTAACCAAACTGACCCTGCGCCAGCTCCTCGGTGGGAAGCGCCTGCTAGGACTCGGGCTGCTCGCTCTGGTTCCGACGGTGATCATGTGGCTGGCCTCGGCGAACCTGACCGGAGGCGCGGTGGTCAACCGGTTCCACGATGCTCCACTCGGCGTCGTCTTCCTCATCGTGGTGCCGGTCGTGTCCCTGATCCTGGGTTCGGCTCCGCTCGGCGACGACCGGCGCGACGGCACGCTGTCATTTCTGATGCTCCGCCCCCTGCCGCGCTCTCTGATAGTCGCCGCCAAGCTGTTCGCGGCGTGGCTGGCGTCGACCCTGGTGGTGGGCACGGCGGGCGCCCTTTCGGCATCGGTGGTGGGTCTGCGGGTGGGCGACTGGTCGTACGTAATCCCCACGATCGCGGCGATCGCCATCGCCTGTCTGGGCTACACCTCCGTCTTCCTGCTCCTCGGCTACTTCACCGCCCGTGCAGTGCTCATCGGTCTGGTCTACGTCTTCATCTGGGAAAACGGCATCTCGCTGGCCGCCGCCTCGCTCGCCAACGTCTCGCTGCTGCGCGTCGGACTCAGCGCCTACGTGGGCATGGTTCCCGAGGCGGAGAACTACGGACTCGACCGCGAGATCCTCGGGGCCGTCGCCCCCGGTGCAGGTGGCGCCGCCGCCAAGGCCCTGGTCGTCGCGGTGATCGTGGTCCTGTATGCGGCGCGGATGCTGCGGCGGCGCGACCTCACCTGAGAGATCTCAGATCTCAGGTGTCAGATCTCAGGCGACAAACCCGAACGCAACCAGCGCGACAGAGCACTGCTGCCCCTGCGTCGTTACCATTCCCGGCAACAGGAGAAGGAGCCTCATGGACCTGGAGTTTCTCAAGGAGATGGGCGAGTCGCTCAAGGGGACCAACATCGACTCGGTGGAGGAGTTCGAGCAGGCGCTCGTCGATCGCGTGAAATACCTGCGGCTCTCGGTGTCCGATCTCGACATCCAATACGACAAGGGCGTCGCCACCGTGATGGGCATGGTTCCGGATCAGGCGACCAAGGAGAAGATCATCCTCGCCGTCGGAAACGTCAAGGGTGTGGCCAAGGTGAAGGACAGCCTGGCCGTCGGCCTCACCGCCTCCCAGAAGGCCGAGTTGCGCAAGCGAGCCGCGGTTCGGGCCGGCTCCAAGTCGGCGGCGGCCGCTGCCGCCGCCGCCAAGGCCGCCGAAAAGGCCCGTAAGGAGGCCAAGGCCAAGTTCGAGCTCGAGGTGCGCCGCGCCGCCTTCAAGAAGGAACTGTCCGCCCGGGCCAAGGACGGGGCCAAGGCCTCGGTCACCTACACCGTGAAGAAGGGCGACAGCCTCAGCAAGATCGCCAAGAAGCTCTACGGCGACTCCTCGAAGTGGAAGGCGATCTTCGAGGCCAACCAGCCGCTCATCAAGAAGGCCGACCTGATCTACCCCGGCCAGGTGCTGCGGATTCCGAAGATCTAGATCTCAGGTCTCAGATCTCAGCGAATCGGTTGCGGAGGGCTCGGGCCCTCCGCAACCTCGTCGAGGCTCTTGAAAGACCTGAGATCTGACATCTGACATCTGAGATCGAAGACCAGCCTTCGAGCCGGGTACCGTTCTCCGGCATGTCGAAACCGCAACGCGGCCTCTACCACCGCATGGGGATCGCCGCCGCCATCGTCGCCGGCGGCGTGCTGATCTCCCGGCTGCTGGGTCTGGTCCGCCAAATGGTGTTCGCCTGGTTGCTCGGCGCCGGGGCCACCGGCGACGAGTACTTCGTCGCCTTCCTCATCCCCGACCTGCTCAATTACCTGCTCGCCGGGGCGTACATGGCGATCACCCTCATCCCCATCCTCACCCGGCGGTTCGCCGACGGCGACGAGGCCGATGCCCAGCGCGCCTTCTGGGCGATCACGCGGCCGCTCACCATCGGCATCGTCGCATTGGTGCTGGTCGCCTATCCCCTCGTGGGGCCGCTACTGCGATTGGTCGAGCCCGGGTTCACCGATGCCCAGGTGGCCGAAGCCACCCGGCTCACCCGGATAGTGCTGCCCGCCCAGATCTTCTTCGTGCTCGGCCAATTGCTGACCGCGTGGCAGTTCGCCCGGGAGAAGTTCTTCATCCCGGCCCTGGGACCCATCGTGTACAACCTGGCCATCATCGCCGGCGGCCTGTTGGGCGGACTGCGCGGCGACGATCCCGGTGCAGCCGGATTCGCCTGGGGGGCGCTTGCCGGGGCGGTTCTGGGGATCTTCGCGCTGCAGGCCTGGGGGGCCTGGCGTCAGGGTTTGCGCATGCCGGATGGGCCGGTGGGGCGACACCCGGCGGTGCGACGCTACTTCGCGTTGGCGATCCCACTGATGCTCGGCCAATCACTCGTCGTGCTCGACGAACAGCTCGGCCGGAGCTTTGGATCGCTGCACGCCGACGGCGGGGTGTCCTGGCTCACCTTCGGACGCCAGACGATGCTCGTACCGGTCGGCGTGATCGCCCAGGCCGCGGGGGTGGCCGCCTATCCATTCCTGGCCCGCCTCGCCGCCGAGGGGAAGATGCAGGAGCTGTCGCAGGCCGTGAGCCGAGCCGTCCGGTTCGTGCTCGTCCTGAGCCTGGCAGCCGCGGCAGCGCTCATCGCCCTCACCGAACCCGTCGTGCGGCTGCTCTACGAGCGGGGCTCGTTCGACGCCACCGACACTGCGGCCACCGCAGCGACCGTGGTCTGGTTCTGTCTCGGCATCCCGATGTGGGGCGTCCAGCAGATCCTCGCCCGCGGCTTCTACGCCCGCGAGGAGATGTGGGCTCCGGTGGTCGTGGGCACCCTTGCCACCGCGGCTGCCATTCCGGTTTACTGGGTACTCAACCGCACCCTCGAGGTGGAAGGCCTGGCGCTGGCATCGAGCGTGGCCATCACCATCTACACCCTGGCGCTGGCGGTGGTGTGGTACCGGCGCACCGGCGTCGAGCATTCCCGACCGGTCGTGGTCACGACTCTGCGAGTGGTGCCGGGCGCCATGCTCGGGGCGGTGGCAGCCTTCGCCATCGCCGCGTGGGTATTGGGCCGCGGCGCCGGATGGCCCGTCGATCTGGCGGCGGTGACCGCCGGGGGTGGCGTCGCCCTGGCGCTTGGGCTGGGACCCCGTTGGGTGCGCCGTGACCTGGCGCGCCGCTGAACCGAGACGCGAGAAGGAGCGGCTCCAGAGCGCCGCTCCTCCCGGGGTTGCCCCTCGATCCACCGCACGGCCGACCGTTCGGCCCCACCGATCCTAGGCGACCGATCAGCTCTTGGTCTTGGCGAACACGTCGGCGATCTCGGCGATCAGACCGAGCAGCTCATCGCCCACCGCCGGATCCATCGACTTCTTGGCGTCTCCTGCCTTCTTGGTGGCGCGCCAGAACAGGTCGTGGAGGTGGGGAAACTTCTCCACGTGCGGGGGCTTGAAATAGTCGGTCCACAACACCCAGAGGTGATGCTTCACCATCTCGGCGCGCTGCTCCTTGATGATCACGCAGCGCTGCCGAAACACCTCGTCCGTCGAGTCCTGGTACTTCTGCATGATCGCCTTCACCGACTCGGCCTCGATCCGGGCCTGGGCGGGGTCGTAGACTCCGCACATCAGGTCGCAGTGGGCGTGAGCGATCCGCTTGGGTCGCAGCATGCTGATTCCTCTCGTTGTCACAGGCGGGTCACCCTACACTCGCCCGCTCCGCCACCGGAGGGCCATGAGCCGTTCCATCGCCGCCGCTCTCGCCGCTGCTGCAGGAGCAGCATTGCGCCTCCGGCTCACCCGGTACGAGGTGGCCGAGGACAGCATGAACCCGACGCTCCGCCCCGGCGACTGGGTGCTCGGGGTGCGCCGGCCCGCTCGGCTCGGCCGCGGCGACGTCGTCGTAGTGGACCACCCGCACCGCCCGGGGTTTGAAGTCGTCAAGCGCGTCGCGGAGATCGGTCCCGCGGGGCTGGTGCTCGCCGGCGACAACCCCGATCACAGTACCGACAGCCGCCACTTCGGACCCGTGGCGGTTGCCGCGGTGCACGCCCGGCTGCTTATGGTGTATCACCCGAGGCCGCTGCGCCCCTTGTGAGGGCCCGGGTGGCGTCCCCGTGGCGTCGGCTACCCTCCCCGACCGTGATCCGACGCCTCGCATTCCTCGTGAGTCTGTCCCTGGTGGCTGCGGCGTGTGGTGGGGACGCCGCCCCCACCACCACGACGACCGCCACCACCACGACGACCACCAGCACCACCACGACGTCGACGACCACGACGACCGTCGCCGTCACCACCACGACAGTCGCCACCGGACCGACGGTCACCACGCTGCCCGAGGGTTTCCGCTCTCCCATCAATGGCCTCCACCCCGAGTTGGAAACGCTGCTCGATCGCCGGGGAATCGCGGTCAAGGTGGACAATCACCCCGAGGCGCGCCCCCAGTCGGGAATCCAGCACGCCGACGGGATGATCGAGCTCCTGGTCGAAGGCGGATTCACCCGGTTCATCGCCCTTTTCCACGACAACGACACCGACTACATCGGGCCGATCCGTTCCGTCCGCCCCACCGACTCGACGCTCATCCCCTGGCTGGACGTTCCTTTCGCCTATTCGGGTGGGCAGCCCTGGGTGCGCGACCTCTTCGCCAGCCGGTCGATCCGCCTGATCGGTGAAGGGGCCAACGGGATGTTCCGCATCTCCAGCCGGACGGCTCCACAGAACCTCTACGGCGACACCAACGCTTTTCGCACCGTGTCGGATCAGCGCGGCTATCACAACGACCCACCGAACTGGCTTTACGAGGTCGGGCTTTGGGACTTCCCCGAGGAACCCGCCACCGAGATCACAATCCAGTGGTCCTCCAACTCCTTGGTGCGGTGGGTGTACGAGGATGGGAAGTACCTGCGGTTCAACGGCAGTTCCCCTCACCGGTGGCGGGCAGAGGACAGATCCGAGGGCCAGGTGTCCGCAGATGTCCTCGTCACCCTCACCGGGCACGCCTATACCGCCAGGCCGCCCTCCGGAGTGAGCGGAACCCCGGTGCCTGCCACGGAGACGGTCGGATCGGGCAAGGCGCGCGTGTTCGCCTACGGACTGGTCTGGGAGGGAACCTGGGAGCGCGGCGGGATCAACGAGCCCTTCCGTCTGTTCTCCGCCGATGGCTCCGTCGCCGTGGTTCCACCGGGCGTCCCCTGGGTCTCGATCCTCCCCGACATCGCCACCCTCACCTACGAGTGACCGCCGCCGACAGCGCCCGGCGGACCCGTGCCGGCGATCCGTGTCGGACCCGCATCGCCGCGGCGCTGGACCTGATCGCCGCCGACCGGCTCAACGCCTTCACGTCGACCGACGCCGGGGCCCCGGACCGAGCGGCCGAGATCGATGCCCTGGTCGGAGCCGGGATCGACCCGGGACCCCTCGCCGGAGTGCCCATCGCCCTCAAGGACATCGTCGATCACGCTGGCCGCGTGACCACGGCCGGCTCGTCGTTCTACCGCCATCGGGCGGAGCGATCCGCCCCGGTGGTCGATCGCCTCGAGGCTGCCGGCGCGGTGGTGGTCGGACGCACCGGTTTGCACGAATTCGCCCTGGGGTTCTCCTCGGAGAACGACTGGTTCGGCCCGGTGCGCAACCCATGGGACCCGCTGACCTCGCCCGGCGGCTCATCGGGCGGCTCGGCGGCGGCAGTGGCGGCTGGCATCGTGCCGATTGCGGTGGGCACCGACACCGGGGGGTCGATCCGCGTCCCGGCGGCATTGTGCGGGTGCGTCGGCCTGAAACCCACCCACGGGCGAGTGCCTCTCACCGGGGTGTTCCCGCTCGCCCCATCCCGAGACACGGTGGGCCCGATCGCCACAACGGTCGAGGACGCCGCCACCGCATACGCGGCGATGGCAGGCGACGATCCCGACGATCCGTGGTCGCGGCCGATGCCGGTGCGCACCGCAAGCGGGCCGGCCCCCCTTGCCGGAGTTCGCATCGGCATCCCCCATCCCTGGGTCGACCGTCCGCTCGCGGCCGCGGTCGCCGCCGCCTGGGAGCGGGTGCTCCGGGCACTCACCGCGACCGGGGCGGTCGTCGTCGACCTCGACGCTCCGAACCTCGACCCGAAAAGCATGCCGCGCGCCGTGTACGCCGAGGCCGGGGCGGTCCATCGGGAGTGGTACCAGGAGGATCCGGCGCGATACGGCCCGGCGATCCGGGACCGGCTCGCCCTGGACATGAATCACGGCGCCGATGCGGTCCTCGCCGCGGTGGCCTGGCGCCAGCGGCTCATCGGCGGGTTCGAGCGGCAGTTGGGTCAGGTCGATCTCCTGCTCACGCCGACCACACCCACCCGGCGCAAGGAGATCGGCGTCGACCTGGTCGAAGCGGGTTCAGCACCGGAACCCCATCGCCAGGCCCTGTCGTGGTTCACCAACCTCGTCAACCAGGCGGGTCTGCCCGCGCTGGCGCTGCCCCTGGCAGGGACCGCCGTCGACGGACCGCCGGTGTCGATCCAACTGATCGGGCCGGCATGGGGGGAACAGAGGATCCTCGAAATCGGTTGGGGTATGGAGAAGGAGGGCCTGGTCGGACACCAGAGCCCGCCACGGTGAACCGCTGCGGCGGGACCCGTACAATGCGAGACGTTCGTCTCCGAACCCAGGGTCCCCGGGACTCCGAGCGGCGGCGATCGATTCTCATTCAAAGCCCGCAAGGAGTGATGGAGCGTGTCGGAAGCGCCCACGATCGACAATACCGAGGCCGAGCAGATTCACACCGTTGCGATCCGCTTCGCCGGTGACTCCGGTGACGGCATGCAGCTCGCCGGAGCACGCTTCACCGATGCCTCGGCGATCTTCGGCAACGACCTGAGCACGTTCGCCAATTTCCCTGCCGAGATCCGCGCCCCGGCCGGCACCCTCCCCGGTGTGTCGTCGTTCCAGGTCCACATCGCCGACCGCGACATTCTGACCCCCGGCGACCAGCCCGACGTGCTGGTCGCCATGAACCCGGCGGCGCTCAAGGCCAACCTGTCCGACCTTGCCCCCGCCGGGATCCTGATCGTCAACACGGACGCCTTCGACGAGCGCAACCTCGCCAAGGCCGGCTATGCCACCAATCCCGTCGAGGATGGATCGCTCGACGCCTACCGAGTGCTCAAGGTCCCGATGGAGGACCTCACCAAGCGAGCCCTCGAAGGGTCGGGGGTCAAGGGCCGCGATGCCCTGCGCTCGAAGAACTTCTTCGCCGTGGGACTGATGACCTGGATGTTCAACCGTCCGCTGGATCCCACGCTGGAGTGGATCGCGTCGAAGTTCTCCAAGGAGCCTGACATCAAGGCAGCCAACGAGCTCGCCTTCCGCGCCGGATACAACCTGGGCGAGACCACCGAGATGTTCCGCCACACCTATCGGGTCGAGCCGGCCCGGCTCCCCGCCGGGACATACACCAACGTCACCGGGAATCAGGCGCTCGCCTGGGGGATCATCGCCGCGGGCCAGGCCGCCCGCCTTCCGGTGTTCTACGCCTCATACCCGATCACTCCGGCCTCGGACATCCTCCACGAGCTGGCGCGTCACCGCAACTTCGGGGTGCGCACCTTCCAGGCCGAGGACGAGATCGCCGCGGTGGGAGCGGCATTGGGCGCGGCGTTTGCCGGCCACTTCGCCATCACCGGCACCTCCGGACCCGGCCTCGCTCTGAAGAGCGAGACCATGAGCCTGGGGCTGATGACCGAACTGCCGCTGCTCGTGATCGACGTGCAACGCGGCGGACCTTCCACCGGCCTGCCCACCAAGACCGAGCAGGCAGACCTGCTCATGGCGATGTACGGACGCCACGGCGAGTCGCCGCTGCCGATCGTCGCCATCTCGAACCCGTCCGACGCCTTCGGGGCCACCATCGAGGCGGCTCGGATCGCCCTCAAGTACATGACCCCCGTGATCCTGCTCTCCGACGGTTACATCGGCACCAGCACCGAGCCATGGCGGCTCCCCGACCTGGCCGAGCTTCCCGACATCTCGGTGCCCTTCGCCGTCGCCCCCAACGGGCCCGACGCCACCTTCCTCCCCTACCTGCGCGATGAAAAGACCCTGGCTCGGCCCTGGGCCGTCCCCGGCACCCCGGGGCTCGAGCACCGCATCGGTGGCCTCGAGAAGGAGAACGTGTCGGGCAACATCTCGTACGCGCCCGACAACCACGAGCGCATGACGCAGCTGCGCGAGTCCAAGATCCGCGGGATCGCCGCCGATATCCCCCAGGTGACCGTCGACGCCGACGAAGGCGCCAAGGTCCTGGTGCTCGGATGGGGTTCCTCGTACGGAGCGATCCTGGCCGGGGTTCGCCGGGTACGTGCCCAAGGCAAGAAGGTCGCCCGGATCCACCTCCGCCACCTCAACCCGTTCCCGGCCAACCTCGGCGATGCCCTGCGCGGCTTCGACCGCGTGCTGGTCCCCGAACTCAACCGGGGTCAGTTGGTGAAATTGGTGCGCGCCGAGTTCCTGGTGGACGCGGTCAGCTACCCCAAAGTGGAAGGCCAGCCCTTCAAGGCGTCGGAGATCGAGGCCAAGCTATTGGAGATGATCGGATGACCACAGAAGCCCGCTACACCCGCGCCGACTTCCAGACGGACCAGGAGGTTCGGTGGTGCCCCGGGTGCGGCGATTACACGATCCTCGCCTCGGTGCAGAGTTTCATGGCCGAGATGGGGGTGGACAAGGAGAAGATCGTCTTCGTGTCGGGGATCGGGTGTGCCTCGCGGTTCCCCTACTACATGAATACCTATGGGCTTCACGCCATCCACGGCCGCGCCCCCGCAATCGCCTCGGGGCTGGCGGTGGCTCGCCCCGAGCTGTCGGTGTGGGTGGTCGCCGGCGACGGCGACGCCATGTCCATCGGCGGAAACCATCTGATCCACGCGCTGCGCCGCAACATCAATCTCAAGATCCTGGTGTTCAACAACCAGATCTATGGCCTCACCAAGGGCCAGTACTCCCCCACCTCCGAAGTGGGAAAGCGCACCAAGTCGAGTCCCTTGGGCTCGATCGACTTTCCGTTCAACCCGGTGAGCCTGGCACTAGGAGCAGAGGCGACCTTCGTTGCCCGCACCGTGGACATGGACCGGGCGCACACCACCGAGATCCTCAAGCAGGCCCATGCCCACCGCGGTACCGCTTTCGTGGAGATCTATCAGAACTGCAACGTGTTCAACGACAAGGCGTTCATCGCACTCACCGGCAAGGAGGTGCGGGACCACAACCGCATCAATCTGGTCCACGGCGAAAAGGTCCTGTTCGGGCCGGAGCGGGAGCGCGGGGTCATCATCGAGGGTGGGACGGCCCGCATCGTCGACGTCGCCGAGGTTGGGCTCGATGCCATCCACACCCACGATGCCACCGCCGCCAGCGCCGGTCCGGCGTACGCCCTGAGCCGCCTCAGTCACGGCCCGGTCGGCCCCACCCCGGTCGGAGTGTTCCGTTCCGTCGATCGCCCGGTGTACGAGGAGACCCTGCAGCAGCAGATCCACGATGCCCAGGCCAAGCGCGGCCCTGGCGACCTCGCTGCCCTGATCGCCTCCGCCGGCACCTGGACGGTCGAGGCCGGTGGCGAGCCCGAGCTGCCCAGTCATAGCTAGGAAGCTGACAGCTGACAGCTAGAGACTGAGACCGCCATGGCCCACGTTCGTCACCTCAAGTACGACGGCACCCTGAGCTGGCACTTCAGCATGAGGTGCTTCGGTGGGGACAACCGCCGCGGCGACCTCGGGGTCTCGTATCTGGAGCGAGCCCTCACCCTCCCTGCCCGGGCGCGGCGGCGCTGATGTTCGCCGTCTCGGTGGCCACCAGTGTGCTCGCCGCATTGTTCGCCACCGATCTGCTGCGGCGCTGGGTGCGGCGCCGCGAGCGGCGCCACCTGCTGTGGTGGGGGGCCGGTGTGGTCGCCTACGGGTTGGGGACGCTGGCGGCGGCCGTCGTCGAGCGGTCCGGGTGGACCCCGGGCTGGTTCCGCACCTGGTACGTCGCCGGGGCGATCCTGGGTGGGGCGCTGCTCGCCACCGGAACGGCGCACCTGCTGCATCGTCCTGCAACGGCGAGCCGTATCGGGCAGTCGGTGATCGTTCTCGCCGTCGGAGCCACCGCGGCCCTCGCCCTCGCTCCGATCGCCCCGCTGCCCTCGGGTGATCTCGCCGGGGACTCGATCGCCTGGGGATGGGTGCGCGCCTTTACTCCGGTGCTCAACACCTATGCCGTGGTGTACCTGGTGGGCGGTGCGGTGCGATCGGCAATGCGCCACACCGACCGCCGCCGAGTCGCCGGAAACGTGTTGATCGCCCTGGGCGGCCTCACCCCCGCCTTCGGAGGTGTGGCCTCCCGCCTCGGTGGTGCCGATGCCTTGCCCCCCACCCTGCTGGCCGGGCTGGTGCTGATCTGGACGGGAGCGGTGCTGGCGGGCGGGCAGAAGGTACGAACGCAGGAGGATCGGGGCTCGGGGCTATGAACGATGAGCGACGAGCGATGAGACCGGAGAGCTGGATCGGCTTCGCCCATCGCCCATCGCCCATCGCCGCACCCTCAAGGCCAATAGCCAATAGCCAATAGCCAATAGCCAATAGCGGAGGCCACCGCAGGCGGCCGACCTATTTCTTCCACCACACCGTCACCACGTCGCGCTCCAGAGGCCCGAGCACCAGCCAGCCATCGTCGGTGCGGCGGATGTCCTTCTCCAGCAGGGCGGCGGCCTCCATGGAGCGGATCGGGGGTACCAGCAGCCGGCGCCGATAGAAGGTGAGGAGCTCCTGGAGATCGGCGAACCGCAGACCCGTCGGGGCCGACCAGTGTTCCACGCCAGGATCCCGTCCCGTCACCTCCCTCACCGCCAGGACGAAGTCGTCGACGGTGGGTCGTGACGGGCGATCCAGCGCGTGGAGCGAGCGGAAGTAGCGCGACAGCGGGGTCCAGGGATGGCGCGGGGTCATCTCGACGACTACGCCGCGACGGGCCCGATCGTGCATCGCCTCAAGAAAGCCACCGATGGCGGGAATGTCGTACACGACGTGGGTCGAAAGCGTCACATCGTGCACTCCGGTGTTTCCGGCAACCACCGGCCACGCTCCCACGATCGTGGTGATGGTCGCCCCGGCCAGTAAGGCGTCGGCGGACAGGGAGCGTGCCGTCTCGGGGTCACGCTCCACTGCGGTGACGCGATGCCCATGCGTGGCGAGTGGTACGGCGAGCCGGCTGGCGCCCGCCCCCAGATCGAGGACGCTGCCGCCCTGGCTGAGGTCGGTCACGATCCGAAAGGTCGGCGTGTCCTCGATGCCGGAGACCTCGAACCGCCGCATCCGCTCCCGAAACTCAGGCTGCCAGCGCTGGGGATCGACCCCCACGGCGTCGATGAGCCGCTGCGGAATCGCCCAGCCCTCCAGCATCGTGCGCCACGCCTCACGGGCTGCCGTCTCCATGGAAGGAATGGTAAGGGGTGATCGAATCGCCTCGCCCCGGGATCTGGCACCTATTCGCTCATCCCTAGAGGGTGGGAAACCCCTGCCCGCCGGAGGGCGTCCAACAGGTGTGCCCATTCGTGCCGTCTGCGTGGCTGCCCTGCTGCTGACCGCCTGCGTCACCGAGCCCGCGGCGGATCCCGCCGTACCAGAGTCGAGTGGGACGGTCGAGGTGCTGGTGGACGGGATCCGCTGGGACATCCCCCCGGCCGCCTGCCTGGCGGCCACGGACCAAGAGGCCATCGCCGCCGCTGCCGACCACGCCGCCGGTGAGGTGAAGGCCCTGGTGGCCAATCGGGCCACCGGTTGGCCCACCACCACGAGGGCACTGCCCGGCGAGGAGGCGGCCTTCTACGCGGCCATCAATAGGGCGGGACCAGTTGCCCTCGCCCTGGCCGTGCTGGCCGGAACCGTCGATGCGATCACCGTCGGCTGGGACGAGTTCGAGGCCGGATATGCCTCGATGCCGGACTCACCGGGGCCAGTGAGTGTGATCTCCGACCGGGTGACCGGCTGGATGACCATGGCGAACGGCATCGCCGCAGCCGTCCCCGGAGTGTGCGGCTGAGAGCATCGCGCCGGCTCAGGGGCGTAAGGCCCCAATCGGGTCGACCACGCCGGGATCCCCCCACGCCCGTACGAAGACCTCCTCGCCGAGGAACGGGCCGATCTCATCGTCCGACATCGCTCTGATCCAGGACTCGGAGGCGAATTGGGTGTCATGGCACAGGAGGGCGCGACGCTTGCGTTCCAATAGCCGGGTGACGTCCCTCCGCACCGAGAGGAACACTGCAGGGAACCCGGTGGGGACGTCTTCGTCCTCGATGGTCATTCCGTCCTCACCCCGCATCGCCCGGCGCACTCCGGCGGCGCGTTCCCGGGACCACGACGCCCACAGCAGCGACCCGATCCGCCAGGGTTCGCCGTACTCGGCGCGGGGAAATCGCCCGTTGTCGGCGGCGCCGAAGAAGGCCGCGGTGCCCACGCGGTGCACCTGGATGTGGTCGGGGTGGCCGTAACCGCCGAAGGGGTCATAGGCCGTCATCACCTCGGGACGCACCTCTCTGATGATGCGCACCAACCTCCCAGTCGCTTCCATGAAGTCGGCGCTCCAGAAGGACTCGGCGACGTCGTTGTGGTCGGTTCCCATCATCCCCGAGTCGCGGTAGTCGAGGTAGCGCAGGTCGGACACCCCGAGAACTTCGAGCGCGGCGCGCTCCTCCGTTTCCCGGATCTCACCGAGACGGTGGCGAACGGCGTCGGCGTCCGTGCGGTTGTGGATCTCGCCCGCCTCCCCCCTGGTGGCGGTGACGATCGTGACCGGCACGCCCCGATCCGCCAACTCGGCGAGGGTGCCGCCCATCGTGATCGACTCGTCGTCGGGGTGGGCGTGGAAGCTGAGAAGTCCGGGCACGGCGGGAAACTCTACCGGGATGGACGGTCCTCCCCTCCTACGCTCTCCGCCAAGTGTCCAGCGTCCGGGTTCTCGTGGTGATCGCCTTGGCCGTGGCCGCTGCCGTAGTGAGACCCGCGCCATCGGCGGCAGACTCCTCGGCCGATCGATCCGCGCCGCCGAGGGAGCGAATCGTGATCCACGGCGTCGGTGACATCCTGCTCTGCCATTGTTTTCACCGGGCCTTTGTCAGCGGAGGTTACGAACTCGCCTTCTCCGGCATGCACGGCCTGTTCACCCGCGACGCCCTCACCGTCGGGAATCTGGAGTGCGCTCCCGGCAACGGGGGACGAATGCTCGACGACAAGCCGTTTGCCATGCGCTGCGACACCGGCGCGTACCCGGTGATGGCCTCCGCAGGATTGGATGTGGTGAGCCTGGCCAACAACCACACCGGCGATGCGGGCATGCGGGCCCTCTTGCGAGGAATGGTCGAGCTCGTCGATGCAGGAGTCACAACGGTGGGAGCCGGGAGTCACCGCGCCGAGGCGATCCGGCCCGCGGTGTTCGTGCGCGGGGGGTGGAGCATCGCCGTGGTCGGTTTCACCGCGGTGGGCGGGGGACAGGGCTGGGGTGCCGGACTCCCCCGGGATCCGGGGACGGCGTGGGCGGATCCGGCGGTGATGGAGCGGGTGGTGCACTCGCTCGACCAGGTGTTCGACGTGGTCATCGTCACGATCCACCAGGGGGCGGGCAACTACGGGCCCACCCCCACGGCGCGCGAGGTCGCCACCGGCCACGCCCTCATCGACGCCGGGGCCGATGTGGTGATGGCACACCACCACCACCGCGTCCTGCCCATGGAGATCTATCGGGATCGGCCCATCTTCTGGGGCCTGGGCAACTTCGTCTGGTCCCGATACGGAGACCACCGTGATGAGTCAGGGATAGCTGAGATCGTGGTGGAGGAGGACGGTTCCATCACAGGACGGCTGATACCTGCTTCTATCGTGTCGCACGGACATCCGGTCTTGCGGGGCCAGCCGGATCCGGAGATGCGATGGCAGCCTCCCCCGTTCCACTGAGGTTCCCGGGGTGGGACGCCGATGTCTCACAAAATGGGGCACCCGCTACGGTGCCTCCCCGTAGATAGATCCGTGACACCGAACCGCGCGGAGGGCCGAAGACCATGCGCACGATGACACGAAGCCTGATTTCCGTCACGACGCTCTTCGCCGCCCTCACCGTGGCGATACCGGTGTCACAGGCCAACCACCAGGCTCCCTTTGATGGTCCCGAACATGAGTACGGGGAGAAGGTGGACTATCCGCTCACCTTCCCGGTGGTCGGACAAAACCGCTACACCGCAGGGTTCTGGTCGAATCGCGGCGGCGGGTATCACCACGCCACCGACATCATGGCCTCCAAGATGACCCCGGTGGTGGCAGTCGCCAGCGGGACGATCAGCTACATCGGGAGCCGGTGCTGCAGTCTGCAGATCAGACACGAAGACGGCTGGACCTCCAAGTACATCCACCTCAACAACGACACCCCGGGAACCGACGACGGTCAGGGTTGGGGCATTGCCCCCGGCCTCACCGTGGGCACCCGGGTGATCGCCGGACAGCTGATCGGCTGGGTCGGCGACAGTGGCAACGCCGAGGGCACCTCCCCCCACCTCCACTTCGAACTCATGGACAAGGACAAGGTGCTGGTCGACGCCTATGAGGCACTGCGCTCCGCCCAGACCGGCGCCCCGGTGGCACTGTGCCGGCCCCCCGCCTCGGGAGCGATCGACACCCTCCTCGGCACCACCAGCCTCATCAAGCGTGACTCCCGGGGCCAGGCGGTGGTGGAACTACAGCGATTCCTCAGCGCCATCGGGTACGACACCGGGAGCATCGACGGTGTGGTGGGCAACTACACACTCGGCGCCATCCGGGCCTTCCAGGAGGGCCGGGGACTCGACCCCGATGGAGTGGTCGGCGCCACCACCCGCACCCATATCGGACAGGTGTATCGCATCATGCCAGCGATGCCGGTGCTCGACGACAGCAATCGCATCATCCGGCCCGGATATCGCGGCGAGGACGTCAAGAACATCCAGAAGCTGCTTGCAGTGGCCGGGTACGACCCCGGGCCTGCCGACGGCGTCTACGGACCGAAGACCCAGACAGCGGTCTCGACCTTCCAGAAGACGTTCGGCGGGTTGGTGGTCGACGGCAAGGTTGGACCCAGCACCCGCGACGCACTTGCCGCCTTCCTCGGCCTTGGCGCGTTTGAGGCGTGCGGCTGATCCGGGTTCGCCTTCTAGCTGCGGCCATCGCAGTGCTGGTGACCGCCACGGCTTGTGGCGACGATGCCGATGGTGTAGCCCGCTACGTGGCGGCAACGGCGGCGATCACCGAGCAGATGACCCGGGACGTCTTCGCCACCCTTCCCCCCGGCGCGGCCCCCACCCGCGATCAGGTCGCCGCAGTCGTGGCAGTGCGGCGCGCTGCATTCGAGTCGGTTGGCGCCCTCGACCCTCCCGAGGAGATGGCCCCGGAGCACCAGGCACTGCTCACGGCCATGGGAAGGTTCGTCACCGCCGGGGAGGAGTTCCTGGCCGGCTCGGCCGGGCTCGACGCCGCCGGTTTCCTCGCCGCCCTCGAAGCGACCACCCACATCGACGCCATCGCCGATGACGTGTCGGCGGCGTGCACCGCGTGGGAGACCCGGGCTGCCAACCTGGGGAACCCCGTGGAGTTGGGGTGCTGAGCTGGGCACTAAGCACTAGGCACTAGGCGGTATCGTGGCGAAATGGTCGAGCTCGATGCTGGGTCTGATGCCGATCTCCCCGCTATCCGCGAACTGCTCGACGAGTCCAGCCTTCCGCTCGATGGCTTGATGGCGGTCCCGACGCGGTGGGTCGTGGCCCGAGATCGAGGCCGCTTGGTCGGCGCCGGGGCGCTCGAGGCCCATGGGAATCACTCACTGCTCCGTTCGCTGGTGGTGGCACCCGACGTCAGGACGCTTGGAGTCGGATCGGGGATAGTCGGCGAGCTGGAGCGCATCGCCGCGGATCGTGGTTCGGGTGGCATCTACTTGCTCACCGACACGGCGGAAGGTTTCTTCAAGCGTCGCGGCTACGTGCGGATCGACCGCGATGCGGCACCGGATGCGGTTCGACGGTCGGAGGAGTGGGCGGTGACGTGCTCTGCTTCGGCGACTCCGATGGTGCGGGCCGACCAGGTCATCTAGAACCCCCGGGCGAACTGCTCCACCCTGCGTGGGAGGCCCTGCTCGATCGATGCCGAGATGCGGCTCCAGAACATCCCGGCGAGGAAACCCCGCGGCTTGGCTTCGAGACTCACGTCGATGACAGTTCCGCCCGGATCGGGTCGCATCCCCACGGTAAGAGTGCCCTCGATCTCTGACGACTTCAGCCCGAGTGCGAGGGTGGCGCCCGGTCGGGACTCGACGACCCGGGCGGTTCCGCGATGCCGGCTCCCTCCGACGGCTGCGGTCCAGTCGAAACCGATCAGGCGATCACCGTGGCTCTGCTCATTGGAGACCGTGTCCATGACCCCGAGGCCAAGCCATGTCTCAGCCCTCTGCAAGCGCACCCAAACGGTCATCGGATCAGCAGCGGTCAGGGCGGAGTGGCGAAACGCTGCGGGGGCCATGCCGGAAACCTAGTGCCAAGTGCCTAGTGCTTAGTGCCTACTCCTGAGCCAGCGCTTCGGCCAGGTCGCGCGCCGCGGCCTTGTCCCCGGCAGCGACCTCGGCGCGATCGGTGAGCAGGGTGACCTCGTTGCGGAAGATCTGCAGGAACCCGCCGTGCACCGCCAGGGTGATGACCTTGCCACCGGCGTGAATCTCGGCAGAACCGGTGGCCAGCGCCGCCATCGTCGGCTCGTGATCGGCGAGGATGCCGATCTCTCCCTCGGTGGTGCGGCAGACGAGCATCTCAGCCTCCCCGGACCACACGATGGATTCGGGGGAGACGACCTCCAAGCGGAACGTCTTGGCCATCAGTCGATCCTCATGCCGCCACCATCTCCTTGGCCCGCGCCATCACATCCTCGATGCCGCCCTGCATGTAGAAGGCCTGCTCGGGGATGCTGTCCACCTCGCCGTCCACGATCATCTTGAACGAGCGGATCGTGTCCTTCAGGGCGACCGTCTTTCCGGGGATACCGGTGAACTGCTCCGCCACATAGAACGGCTGGGACAGGAACCGCTGGATGCGACGCGCCCGACCCACGATGAGCTTGTCCTCCTCGGACAGCTCGTCGATGCCGAGGATGGCGATGATGTCCTGCAAGTCCTGGTAGCGCTGCAGGATCTGCTGCACCTGACGGGCCACCGTGTAGTGCTCCTCCCCCACCACGCGGGGGTCGAGGATCCGGGAGGTGGAGTCGAGCGGGTCGACCGCCGGATAGATGCCCAGCTCGGAGATCTTGCGAGACAGCACCGTCGTGGCATCGAGGTGGGCGAAGGTGGTGTGGGGCGCCGGGTCGGTGAGGTCGTCGGCGGGGACGTAGATCGCCTGCAGCGAAGTGATCGACTTGCCCTTCACCGAGGTGATCCGCTCCTGCAGAGCACCCATCTCGTCGGCCAGGGTGGGCTGATATCCCACCGCCGAGGGCATCCGGCCCAGAAGCGTTGAAACCTCGGAGCCCGCCTGGGTGAAACGGAAGATGTTGTCCACGAAGAGCAGCACGTCCTGGCCCATCTCGTCACGGAAGTACTCGGCCATGGTCAGCGCCGACAGACCAACCCGCAGCCGGACTCCGGGCGGTTCGTCCATCTGCCCGAACACCAGCGCCGCCTTGTCGATGACGCCGGATGCCTTCATCTCACCGAAGAGGTCGTTGCCCTCCCGGGTGCGCTCACCGACTCCGGCGAATACCGACACTCCACCGTGCTCGGTGGCCACCCGATGGATCATCTCCTGGATCACCACGGTCTTGCCCACGCCGGCGCCGCCGAACATGCCGATCTTGCCGCCCCGCACGTAGGGCTCGAGCAGGTCGATGACCTTGATCCCGGTCTCGAACATCTCACTCTGGGCGGCGAGGTCGGCGAAGTCGGGGGCGGGACGATGGATCGGCCAGCGGACCTTGGCACCAACCTTCCCATCGGGGGTGTCCAGCGCCTCACCGAGGACGTTGAAGATATGACCCAGGGTCTCCGGCCCCACCGGAACCGAGATCGGGGCCCCGGTGTTGCGCACCGGCGCACCACGCACCAGGCCGTCGGTCGGCTTCATGGCGATCGCCCGCACCCGGTTGTCACCAAGGTGCTGGGCCACCTCGGCCACCACCGTCTCCTTCTTGCTCCCCGGGATGGCGATGTCGAACTCGATGGCGAAGTAGATCTCGGGTAGGGCATCGGGGGGGAACTCGACGTCGACGACCGGCCCCGCCACCTTGACGATCCGGCCGGTGCTGATGGTTGCGCTCACGTTACGTACTCCTCCTCGGACTCAGCCGCGGGTCAGCGCCTCGGCGCCGCCCACGATCTCGGAAATCTCGGTGGTGATCTCGGCCTGCCGGGCCTGGTTGGCCTGGCGGCTGAGCACCCGCGTCAGCTCGTCTGCGTTCTCGGTCGCGGCTTTCATCGCTCGCCGCCGGGCGGCGTGCTCCGAGGCCGATGCCTCGAGCAGGACGCCGAATGCCGCTGCCTCGACATAACGGGGCAGCAGTCGGCCGAGAATGGCTTCGGGGTTGGGCTCGTATGTGTACCCGACCGGGACGGTGGTCCCCAGCTCCTCGGGCGGAGCGATCGGGAGCAACACTCGTGGCATCGCCGTCTGGGTCAGGGCCGACACGTACCGGGTGGTGAACACCTCCAGCGTGTCGATGGTGCCCTCGGCGAAGTCGTTCATTACGACATTGGCCACGGCGCGGGCGTCGCCGTATCCCGGGGTGTCGGTCACCCCAAGGAAAGCCTGCTGGATCAGGTATCCGCGATAGCGGAAGTAGGACTGGGCCTTGCGACCCACCACATATACCCGCACGTCGGTGCCCGCCCTGGTGAGCTCGATCAGGCGAGTCTCGGCGAGACGCATCACGTTGCCGTTGTAGGCGCCAGCCAGGCCACGGTCGGAAGTGACCACCAGCACCCCCGCGGTGCGAACCGGGCGCACCTCGAGCAGCGGATGGGACGCTCCGCCGGAGGCCGCAGCCACGTTGCGGATCACCTCATCCATCTTGCGGATGTAGGGCTGGGCGGCGGCGACCCGCTGCTGGGCCCGGGCGATTCGCGAGGTGGCGATCAGCTCCATGGCGCGCGTGATCTTCATCGTCGAGCGCACGCTCTTGATGCGGCGCTGGATACGGCGGAGCTCGGCGCTGGCCATGGTCGCTACTCCGCCAGGAACCGCTCGAGGTACTCAGTGATGGCGCCATCCAGTGTCGCCTTCTCGGGCAAGGTGCCCTTGGTGGCGATGTGGTCGATCAGGCCGGGGTGTCGGGTGCGCAGATAGTCGGATAGACCCTGCTCGCACTCCGTGATCCGCTCCACCGCCACACGGTCCATGAATCCGTTGGTGACCGCGTAGATCGAAAGCACCTGTTCAGTCACCGGCACCGGGCGGTACTGAGGCTGCTTGAGCACTTCGACTACGCGGCGCCCCCGAGCCAGCTGCGCCTGGGAAGCGGCATCGAGATCGGAGCCGAATCCGGCGAACGCCTCCAGCTCGCGGAACTGGGCGAGATTGAGTCGCAAGGTGCCGGCGACGCTCTTCATCGCCTTGATCTGGGCGTTGCCGCCCACCCGCGACACCGAGATGCCGGCATTGATGGCGGGACGCACCCCGGAATAGAACAGGTCGCCCTCCAGATAGATCTGCCCGTCGGTGATCGAGATGACGTTGGTGGGGATGTAGGCAGACACATCGTTTGCCTTGGTCTCCACGATGGGCAACCCGGTGAGCGACCCGCCCCCGAGCTCTTCGGAGAGCTTGGCGCAGCGTTCCAGAAGTCGGGAGTGGAGATAGAAGACGTCTCCGGGGTAGGCCTCACGACCCGGGGGCCGGCGCAGCAGCAGCGAGATCTCGCGGTAGGCCACGGCCTGCTTGGAAAGGTCGTCGAAGATGACCAGGGCGTGCTCGCCCTTGTACATCCAATGCTGACCGATGGCGGATCCGGCGTAAGGGGCGTACATCTGCAGCGCGGGAGCGGCCGAGGCGGGGGCGTTTACCACCACGGTGTACGCCATGGCGCCGGCGCGCTCGAGCACCTGGACCACCTCGGAGACGGTGGACGACTTCTGACCGATGGCGACGTAGATGCACTTCACTCCGGACTCGCGCTGGTTGATGATCGTGTCGATCACGATGGCGGTCTTGCCCAGCTGCCGGTCGCCGATGATCAGCTGTCGCTGGCCACGGCCAATCGGAGTCATGGCGTCGATGGCCTTGATGCCGGTCTGCAAGGGCTGGTGCACCGGCTGGCGCTCTACCACCGATGGAGCCTGGGTCTCGAGGAGCCGGGTCTCGGTGGAGGCAATCGGGCCTTTGCCGTCCATCGGAGCGCCGAGCGGGTCGATGACCCTGCCGAGCAGGGCATCGCCCACCGGCACGGACAACACCCGACCGGTCTGGCGGACCGGATCGCCCTCCTGAACATGGGAGGCCTCGCCCATGATCACGGCGCCGATCGAGTCTTCGTCGAGATTGAGGGCCACGGCGAGCAGGCCACCGGGGAACTCGAGCAGCTCGGACGCCATCGTGTCCGGCAGGCCGGCCACGCGGGCGACACCGTCGCCGATCGAAATCACCTCGCCGACGGTGGCGGCCTCGAGAGAAGGCGACCAATCCGCGAGGTTGCGGCGCAGCGCCTCGGTGATGTCGCGGGGGTCGATGGTCAGCTCGGCCATGGGAAGTCTCTCCTCAACGCTTGTTCAGGGTCTCGCGGAGTTGCTGCAGGCGGTGGCTCACGGTGCCGTCGATGACCACGTCGCCGACCCGGGCCACCACCCCGCCGATGACGCTGGGGTCGACCACGACCTTCACCTCGACGTCTCGGCCGGTCGCCTTGCTCAGGGCGGCGGTGAGCCGATCCAGGGTGGGCTGGTCGAGCTCGACGGCAGTGCGCACCTCGGCCACCGCCTTGTCACGGGCCGCGGCGGCTCGCCCCGCCACCCGGTCCGCGATCGCCGGCAGATCGGCGGCCCGGCCGGCGCTCACCACGAAGCCGATCAGATTGATGGTCAGCGGCGAAGTCTTGGCTCCGAGCAGGTCGTCGATGACACCCTTCTTGCGCTCCACCGGGATGCGGGGATCGGTCAACGCTTCGCGCAGCGGGCCGGAAGACTCGAAGGTGCGAGCGATCCGGAACAACTCGTCACCCACGCGATCCAGCACGCCTTCTGCCCCCGCCACCTCGAGGATGGCTGCGGCGTAGCCGTCGATGCGGTCCGCGGCGGCCATCAGGGGCGCAACCCCCCCAGCTCGGCGATGTACTGCTCGACAAGCTTCTGCTGCGCCTTGGCATCCACCGCCCCCACCACCGCCTTTTCGGCGACGGCGAGCGACAGGGTGGCCACCTCGGCACGGATGGCGGCGGCGGCACGATCCATCTCGCCGGCGGCCTCCTCGCGCGCCTTGCGGACGATGTCCGCGGCCTCGGTGCCCGCACGGGTGGCGGTTTCGGCCCGCAGCGCCTCGGCGGTGCCACGCGCCTCCTCGACGATGCGGTTGGCCTCGTCGCGAGCCCCAGCGACCTGCTTGCGGTAGTCGTCGAGCAGGCTCTCGGCCTCGAGCTTGGTCGCCTCCGCCGCTTTGAGCTGGCCGGTGATGGCGTCCTGGCGGGCGGCCAGCGTTCGGGCGATGGCGGGACGGGCCCAGACCCACACGACCACGAACACGATCGCAAACGCGATGACGCCGGCGATCAGCTCGTTGATCTCGGGGAGCACCAGGTCGAGACCCGATGGCTCCGCCGTATGCGGCTCCTCCACGACCTCCCCCGCCTGAAGCAGGAGACGTCGCAACAGATTTAACATCACTGTGTGGTCCCTCCGCTCAGGCGATGAAGAACAGGACGAAGCCGATCAGCGCCAGCGCCTCGGTGAAGGCGATGCCGAGAAACATGGTGGTTCGCACCATGCCCGCGGCCTCCGGCTGACGGGCCATCGCCTGCACGGCGTTCCCGGCCACGATGCCGATGCCGATGCCGGGGCCGATGGCGGCAAGGCCGTAGCCGATGAGCGCCAGGGCGCCGCTGATTTCTTCCATTTCGTCTCCTCCGATCAGTGTTCCGGATGCACCGACGTCTGGATGTAGACGGCGGAAAGCAGCGTGAAGATGTAGGCCTGCAGGAAGGCCACCGCGATCTCGAAGAAGAAGATCGCCATGCCGACGGTGAACCAACCGAGGCCGATGGCGGCGCGGGGCCCGATCTCGGCGGCGTGGGACAGAAAGATCCAGCCGCTGGCCAGCAGCAGGGTGAGCATGACGTGGCCAGCAACCAGATTGGCAAACAACCGCACCGCGAGCGTCAGCGGACGGATGAGGAAGGTGGAGACGAACTCGATGAGGCCGACCAGGGGGCGCAGCCCGACGGGAACACTCTTGGGCCACACGATCCCGCCGAGGTAACCGAACCCGTTCTTGGCAAAGCCCACGATCACGAAAATGAGGTATGTGAGCACGGCGAGGAACGCCGGGATGGCCATCCGCGAGGTGATGGGAAAGTTGATGAACGGGGTGACCTCGAACAGGTTCCCGATCAGGATGAACATGAATATCGACAACAGGTAGGGGAAGTACTTGATGCCGTCGTGACCGATGATGCCGATGGCGATCTCGTCACGGACGAACCCCACCAGACCCTCCATGGCGGCGCCGAAGCGGGTGGGGACCAAGCGGGGCTTGCGGAATGCGAAGAAGAGCAGTCCCACCGCGATGAATGCGGCAAGGAACATGAGCAGCATGGCCCGGTTGACGTCGAGACCCCCGATGCTGAACACAACCGGAGTCTCGAACAGCTCGTTGACGAACTCGGGCTTGCAGATGATGTCGACGGCGGGATCGCACTCCGTCGAGGCTGCCCAGATCACTTGCTCCACTCCAGCTCCCTTTCCTGTCCCCTCGACACCGCCACAGCCTCCCAGCCGAGCAGGCTCAGATACGCCACCACAACGGTGATGCCCAGTGCGATCCGATCGACGTCGGTCACCCGCGCCACCGTCAGCATCGTCAATGCGATGAGGCCGAGCCGCAGGAAGAACCCGAGCAGGGCGGCGGCATGATAGGCAGCCAGGGAGAGCCTCGCCGCCACCGACAGCATCGCTCCACTCAGCAGGAAGTAGGCAGCGACAATGACGATGCCAAGCGCCGCGGCGATGGCGCCGGCGCCGCCGCGGGCGAACCAAAACGCCCCGATCAGCAGCGGCCCGACCACCACGGCGCGGCGCACCGTGTGTCGGGCGAGCACCGACTCGATATCAGGAGTCACGCTGTGCCACCTGCCACATCCTCCAGAACCCGATGACGGAGCCGCTGATGATGCCGAGGATCACCAGGGTCGGTGACGTGTCCAGCCAGGCGTCGAGACCCAGCCCGAGGAGCATGCCGGTGAGAATCGAGGCGAAGAATGTGGCGGTGTGATGCTGCGCAGCCACCGCCCGGCCCAGCTCCTCGTGGTACGACCTGCTCACGCCCCCCCGCCGTCCTCGCTTGTGCCTGTTTTCACAATGTACGCGAGGGTCATGGCGGAGACAAATCGCCCGGCACGATCACACATGCCCGGGGAAGTCCGGCGGATACGCCGGAAAGGCAGCCGCCAATTCGGCCACCCGGGCCCGCACCGCGACGAGCGCCGAGTCGTCGCCCCGCCCCCGCAGCGCCCCCGCCACCAGGCGGCCCACCTCGGCGACCTCTTGCTCCCCCATCCCGCACGTGGTGGCGGCGGGAAGTCCGATCCGCAGCCCGGTAGCCCGGTATGGGGGCCGGGGATCGAACGGAATCGTGTTGAAGTTGACCGTGATCCCCACCGTGGTCAGCAGCCGCGCCGCATCCCGGCCGGTCAGTTCCTCGTCGACCGAGCGCAGATCGATCAGGAATAGGTGGTTGTCGGTTCCGCCCGAGACGACCCGCAGCCCCTCCCCTTGCACCGCGTCGGCCATGGCCGATGCGTTGCCAACGATTTGGGCGGCATAGGAGCGAAACTCCGGGGTGGCAGCCTCGTGGAAGCACACCGCCTTTGCCGCGATCTGGTTGTTGATCGGTCCGCCCTGGGCGTTGGGAAACACTCCCTTGTCGATCGCGGCGGCGTGCTCCTGGCGGCACAGGACCATCCCTCCGCGGGGACCGCGCAGCGCCTTGTGGGTGGTGGCGGTCACGACGTCGGCGAACGGCACCGGGTTGGAGTGCGCTCCGCCGGCGACCAATCCGATGATGTGGGCGGCATCGACCATGAGCAGTGCCCCCACCTCGTCGGCGATGGCGCGGAACCCCGCCCAGTCGAGGATGCGGGAGTAGGCCGAGTAACCGGCGACGATCATCCGGGGACGCTCCCGGCGGGCCACCGCCGCCACCTCGCCCATGTCGACCAGCTCGGTGGTGGCGTCCACGCCATAGGCGACGAAGTCGTAGAGCATCCCCGAGAAGTTCACCGGGGAGCCATGGGTGAGGTGCCCGCCCTGGTCGAGGCGCATCCCCAGCACCTTGTCGCCCGGCTTGAGCAGCCCGAAGTACACCCCCATGTTGGCCTGGGCACCGCTATGAGCCTGGACATTGGCGTGGTCGGCGCCGAAAAGCCGGCAGGCGCGATCGGCAGCGAGGGCTTCGACCTCGTCGATCACCTCGCAGCCTTCGTAGTACCGCTTGCCGGGATAGCCCTCCGAGTACTTGTTGGTGAGCACCGATCCGGAAGCCTGCATCACCGCTCGGGAGACGAAGTTCTCCGAGGCAATCAGCTGGATGTGGGTGCGTTGCCTGGTGACGTCCCGGGAGATCAGGGTGGCGACTTCGGGGTCGACGGATTCGATGGGAGCGGCGGCGTCCATGGTGACCTCCACTGCCGAGGCTAGCCGTGGGTCAGATTGCGGGACGCGCCGCGGCGATGCGGTCCCCCGCCATCAGCGCCGGGAACGGGAGGAAAGGCGCCGCCACCAGCGCCGTCAACGGGGAGAGCACGTAGAGCAACAAGGTGATGAGCGCGGTGAGGCTCACCGCCAGAATGCGGGGGGCCGGGCGGCTCGGCGGGTCACTCCGCAGCACGAAAGCCCCGGCGACACCGAAGGCGAGCACGAGTGACGAGGTGGGCTCCTTTATGAGCGTGCCGATGGCGATGTAGCCGCTCACCGCCAGGGGACTTGCCAGCAGCACCCGGCGGAAGGCCTGCGGGGTGCGCGACACCCGGGCGAGGATGGTGAATGCGACCGGAATCAGCACCACCGCCACCGCCACCGCGAGTCGCTCCATCGCCACCGCCTCCGGGTCACCCGGGTCGCCCTCATTCACCGCGACGGCCACCGCGCTGGCCACCGCGCTGGCCACCGCGCCGAACGAAAGTACCAACACCAGGGTGGCGACCAGCACTGCCGCCCACAGGCGGCGCCGCGTCGGAGGCGCCACGGCCGGCGGCTCACCCAAAGCCGGTGCGAGGACCGATCGCGGGCGGCGCCGACCG
>CAYTTU010000247.1:0-11427 GCA_964440905.1 uncultured Acidimicrobiia bacterium
TCCCCTCCCGACCCGGCAGCGCGATCAATCTACTCCGAGCAGCTTGCGCAGTCGCAGCTCCGTGATCTTCTCCTGCTCGGCAGCGGCGACCAGGAGCTCCTCGTCGGGATCGTTGTCGAGGCGCCGCCGGCAGGCGTCCAACAGCTCGGTGGCGCCGAGGCCGGTGGCGCACACCAGGAAGCGATACCCAAAGCGCTCCTCGTAGCGCCGATTGCAGTCGGCGATTTCCGCCTCGATCTCGGTGTCGGCCGTATCCATCCCGGATTGCTCGGCGCGCGACCATGAACTGTGACGGTCGTCGCCCCCGTGGTGCTCGCCGATCCGGGGATGGGCGGAGAACGCCTCCAGCCAGTCGGTCTCGTCTCGTACCCACCACTCGTCGGCGGCACTCTGCAGCAGGTCTTCGACTCCGGCGAAAGGGCGGCGGTCGGCCATCGACTCCGCCCAGCCACGCGACCCGCAGCAGGCCAGAAGGTCGGCACTGGCGCGCTCCCGCTCCGCCCGATTCAGCGCGGCGAGATCCATGGCGCGGTGCTCCTTCCCCAGGCACGAAGCCGGGCGACCCCGCCGTCGGGATGGATGTCGAGGCGGAGGTGAGTGAATGGGCCGGAGCCGGCAAGGTCATCGAAACGGTGCGGAGTGTCGGGTCTCAGATCGGTGGCGGCGAGCACTGGCACCCAGCGGTCTGCAGCGGGGATCTCGACCCCGGGGGCGTCGGCACCGAATACCGCGGCAGAGCCGGGAGCGTTGCCCTTGAAGTGGGTGGTGTCGATTTCGACGATCTCGATCTCGCCACGACCGGCGAGCCGGACCGTCGCCCAATCGTTGCCGGGGCCGCGGCGCCGTCGGGTCTCCCATCCGTCCCACATTCCCAGGGCGGGCCCGGCGACCAGCATGCGATTGGGTGACGAGTAGTGCCGGTTGGAGCAATCCACCGCCCGGCCGCCGTTTTCCAGGGCGGCGAGGTCGCACAGAGTGCCGTCGAGCACCCCCTCGGGAGGGACCGGGTCGCCGTAGACCCGGAGACGTGCCACACCGCCGTCGGGATGGATGTTGATCCGAACATGGGTGGCGACCGTGGGGTGGGCGAGAGGCACCACCACGCGGAAGTCGCCCTGCAGCTCGGTGCGCGGAATCGCCTCGCTCCAGTCGGTAGAACCGGGGGCACCATCGGCGGGATCGTCGGGCATCCGGCAGATGTCGAGCGAAAACGTTTCGGGGTAGTTGCCGGTGAAGTAGGAGGTATCCACCAGCACCCGGTGCACGATTCCGGCGACTCCGAGACGGACGATGGCCCAGTCGTATCCCGGTTGGCGACGGCGCCGGGTCTCCCAGCCGTCCATCCACTTGCCCCGGTCGGTGTAGCGCTCGGGATCCCAGACCGGATCGCCATCCGCTACCAGGTTCTCCTTGTCGGCGAAGAAGTCGTCGTTGGCCGCGAGGACCCGTCCGCCCAGGCGCGCTGCCGCCAGGTCCACCAGCAGGTCGTCGATGGTGTCGCTCATGTCCCCTCCGGGAGCAAGCCGGGACGGCTTCCGCCGCGAACGATGGTCGTCGCCACCCTGCCTTGCAAGCGCCATCCGGCGTACGGAGTGATCGGATGACGCTGCGCCAGCGAGGCGGGCTGCACCGTGATCTCGGCTTCCGGATCCCACACCACCATGTCGGCACGCTTTCCTGGAGCAAGCTCGCCGGAGGGGATCCCGGCGAGGCGGGCCGGTTCCGTCGCCGTCCAGCGGACTACATCGGCGATGTCGAAGCCGCGTCGGCACGCCTCGGTCCACATCAGGGGGAGCCGCAGCTCCAGCGATGCGATGCCTCCCCACGCCCGATCGAAGCCGCCCTGTTTCAGGTGACCCGTACAGGGCGAGTGGTCGCTCACCACGAGATCGATCGACCCGGAGTCGAGCCCCGACCAGAGACGGTCGCGGTTGGCGGCATCGCGGATCGGCGGGGCGCACTTGGCGCCGGTGTCGTCGCCGATCTCGTCCGTGGTGAGGGTGAGGTAGTGGGGACAGGTCTCGACCGTGATCGCCACGCCCTCCTCACGGGCCGCGGCAATCTGCGGGAGCGCCGTGGCACTGGACAGGTGGAGGATGTGCGCCCAGCCCCCGGTCTGGCGGGAGGCGGCGATGACCGCGGCGATCGCCTCGGTCTCGGCGGCGTCGGGCCGCGACTCCACCCAGGAGGCGTGACTCGGTCCCGCCGGCGGTGCCGCGGCGAGGACTGCGGGCGACTCGGCGTGCACCAGGAGAGGAAGCCCTACCGCGGCCGTGGCCCGCAACGCCGGCTCCAGATCGGCGAATTCGATCGGCGGGAATTCGGGCACTCCCGAGTCGGCCAGAAAGCACTTGAAGCCGCGCACCCCTGCCCGGGCCAGACCGGACACCTCGCCGAGGTTGCCGGGGACGATCCCGCCCCAGAAGGCGACGTCGCAACCCAACTCGGCGCCCGCCGCCGCCCGCCGCTTCACCGCGAGCGCTTCGACCGTCGTGGTCGGAGGTATCGAGTTGAGAGGCATGTCCACGATCACGGCGACGCCTCCCGCCCGGGCGGCCGCGGTGGCGGTTTCGAACCCTTCCCATTCGGTGCGCCCGGGTTCGTTGACATGGACGTGACTGTCCACCAAGGCCGGCATCACCACCAGGTCGCCGTGGTCGGTGGTGCCCGGTGGGGCCTCGTCGAATCCGACCACCGCCGTGATGTCTCCGCCGGAGTGGATCACCGTCGCTGGGCGCAGCACCCCATCGAACAGAACCCGGGTGGAGCGATCGGCGCGGCTCATGAAGTGACGCTACCCAAGCCCGGACTCCACGGCTCTACAGCGGTGAGGCGTACGCCCCGGGATCGCGCCCCGCCTCATCCTGGGCTCGGCGCACCAGGTCCATGTACTTGGAGGCCCCCAAGATCTGGCGATCGAGCAGGGCTCCCAGGTGGCCCACCGTGTAGGCGGTGGCCTCCTCGAGTTGGGCGTCGCTGACCGCTCCGTCGGTGTGGAGCAGCCTGGTCCAATAGGTATTGACCACCACGGTGAGAAAGGACTGGACGACGGCGTTGCGCTCCAGTGCCGCCAGCGGCCGCATGTAGAGCAGCAGGGCGAAGAGGATCAGCGACATCGCCGCCAGCGCCGCCACCGTGCCGGCATGGGCCCAGTCGTAGCCTGTTTCCGGTGGGGTGGAGGCGAGCCGCACCGCGGCGATCATCGCTCCGAAGGCGATCACGAACACCACCAGAAACATCCACTTCATGGTGGCGAAGGCGAATCGCTGTCCCCGCGCCGCCCGCAGGAACTCGCGCTGGTTGGTCTCCAGGATGGTGCGGGTCAGCGCGCCGAGATCACCCGGGGCGGCGATGGGCGCCGACTTTGCCGAAGAGGTGGCCATGGCTGCTCCTTTGCCGCCTTCGAATCTAATGCGTACCCCCTCAACCCAGCGCGGCGCGCACCCGGTCGGCGGTGGCGGCCAGCCGCCCGGCGGCAGCGGTGTCCACCGGCGGGATGGGGATGTCACCGAGTTCGTTGCTGGGGATGAGGTGCACGTGGGCGTGGGGGATCTCGTAACCGATCACGAGCACCACCACTCGACGGCATCCCGTGACCGCCTTGAGGCCCGTCGCCACAGTGGCGCATGCTGCCCAGAGCGCGGTGTAGTCCTCCTCGGGCAGATCGAACAGGTAGTCGACCTGGCGCCGCGGCACCACCAGGGTGTGCCCCTCGGTGCGTGGGTTGATGTCGAGAAAGGCGACCGTGTAGTCGTCCTCGTAGACCCGCTGCGATGGGATCTCGCCTTCGATGATGCGGCTGAACAGGGATGACATGGCGCCAGGTTACGCCCCGATCTCGATGCCGAGGCCTTCTGCTTCGGCCCGATCCAAGGCTGCGGCGGCGGCGGCCACATCTTGGGAGGCGATCCCCACCGACTTGAACAGCGTCACCTGATCGGATGAGGTCCTTCCCCGGACCCGTGCGGCGAGCAGGTCGGCGATGGTTCCGTCCGGCCGGCGACCCGCCTGAAGCAGGTCCCCAGCCTCGACCGCTGCCGCGGCAATGTCGTCCACGAACACCCGGGCCTGCGACACCACGGCGGCCGGGATCTCGACCATCTCCGGGGTAAAGGCACCCACCGCGTTGATGTGGGTCCCGGGGCGTAGTGCCGCGGGATCGAATAGCGGATGGCGCGACGGGGTGGCGCTGCTTACCACGTCGGCCGCGGCGACGGCCTCGTCGGCGACCGCGACCGCTCGGCCCCCGACCCGTTTGGCGAGACCGTCGGCCCGGTCCCGGTCGCGGCTCCACACCAGCACCTCGCGTATCGGGCGGACCTCCATCACGGCCACCACCTGATCGTGCGCCATCGCTCCGGCACCGAGCATGGCCAGCACCGCGGCGTCGGGACGCGCTAGGAGGCGGGTTGCCAATCCGGCCCCGGCCGCGGTTCTGATGGCGGTGAGGGTGGGGCCGTCGACCAGCCCGCGGCACGATCCGTTGCCGTCGAACACGGCCACGATCCCGGCGGGGTGCCCCGGCACGGTGGAAACCACCTTCACCCCGGTATCGGAGCCCACTCGTCCCGGCATGAACAACGACGGCCCGAGCAGCACCCGCACCGGCACCTCACGGTCATCCCCGAACGCTCGCTCCATCGCCGCGATCGCATCACCCATGCCGAGGCTCGCCCGGGTGGCGGCAGCATCGAGGTAACGCATGATGCAAACCTACCCCGACGAAGGGACGACCCCTCGACCCGCAGGTATGACCCGCCGTGCGAGAATCGTCGCCGTGGACCTTTCCAACGAGATCGACGTGATGCGCCGGGCGGTGCGGATTGCCGCCGGTCTGTGCGCGGCGGTGTCGTCGGAATCGCCGACCTTCGCGAAACCGGGAGGCGAACCGGTCACGGTGGCCGACTTCGGGTCCCAGGCCATCCTCCTCGAGGCACTGGCAAACGGGTTTCCCCGGGATGCGGTTCGTGCCGAGGAGACCTCGGTCGATCTCGCTGCGGTCGGCGCCGTCGACCAGGTAACTGCTGCGGTCGGCACGGCGCTGGGGCGACCGGTCGCCGCCGGGGACGTTGCCGGCTGGATGGATCACCGCGGGGGAGAGAGTGGGCGACTGTGGGCGGTGGATCCGATCGACGGGACCAAGGGCATGCTGCGCGGCGAGCAGTACGCCATCGCCGCCGGGCTGATCATGGACGGGACTGCGGTGCTCGGTGTCCTCGGCTGCCCGCGGTTGGAGCTATCCGGGATCCAGGGGGTGCTGGTTTGGGGCGGACCAGGGATCGGAGCTTTCGTCGGGTCGCTTGGTGAGGGCAAGACCCGCCCGCTCTCGGTATCGGCGGTTGCGGATCCGACTCGGGCGCGGATTCTGGGAAGCGTGGAATCGGCGCACGGCGATCCCGAGGTGCTGCGACGGATCGTGGATCGGCTGCGCATCGCCGGTGGCGTGGTGCGCATCGACAGCCAGGCCAAGTACGCCGCGGTGGCCGCGGGCATGGCGGATCTCTACGTGCGTCCCCGCAACCGCGTCGACTGGCGGGAGATGGTATGGGACCACGCCGCCGGGGCCGCGATCGTCGCCGGGGCGGGTGGCACGGTCACCGACCTCGACGGCAGGGCGCTCGACTTCTCGACCGGGAGCCTGCTCCAGGCCAATCGAGGCGTGTTGGTGAGCAACGGAGCGCTGCACGACACGGTGCTGGCCGCGTTGGCAGAGATAGGCTGAGCCAATGCCGCCACTTCCCTCGACCGTGGCTGGCCTGAGCTTTCGCAATTACGGCGGCGATCCCGACCTGGCCCGCTTCACCGCGGTGTACAACGCTTCCCGGTTTGCCGACGGTCTCTCCGGCACCGAGACCGTGGAGGAATTCACCAACCGATATCACCACCTCACCAACTGCGATCTCGATCGGGATCTCGTAGTCATCGAGACCGGGGATGGCGGCGTGGTCGGCTACTCCCGGGTGACCTGGTGGGTGGAGGAGGCCACCCGCGACCGGGGTCTGTTCTGGCTCATCTACCTGCTACCGAAGGCTCGGTTGCCCGGCGTCGAGGCCTCGCTCATCTCCTGGCTCGAGTCCCGTCTGCTGGAGATCGCCGCCGAGCGTCTCCACGTGGGGAAGTCGTACTTCGTCACCGACCTGGAAGAGGGTCAGGAGGGCCGGGCCGCGGTGCTCGCCACCGCCGGATACCGCCAGGACCAGGCCTATGCCGAGATGATCCGCCCCCTCTCGGATTCCATCCCCGATCTGGCGCTTCCCGAAGGAGTCGAAGTCCGTCCCACCACCTGGGATGACGTCCGGGCGGTGTGGGAGGCCGACGATCGCGCCTTCCGCGACCACCACGGATACTCACCGCAGACCGAGGACGACTACCAGACCTTTCTCAAGTCCACGCGCACCGACCCCGGCCTGTGGATGGTCGCCTTCTCGGGTGACGGGATCGTCGGGCAGGTGCTCAACTACGTGAACTCGGAGGACAATGCCGCCCACGGACGCAAGTGGGGATGGACCGAGAGCATTTCGGTGCAGCGCGAATGGCGTCGCCGCGGCGTCGCGCAGGCGTTGATCGCCCGGAGCATGGCGATGTGGCGTGACCTCGGCTACGACCACGCCGCTCTCGGGGTGCACACCACCAACCCGAACGGAGCCTTTCCCCTATACGAGGGTCTCGGTTACCGGGTGACCCGAATCGACTGGACGATGCGCAAGGACCTGCCCTCCGGGTAACTTCCCCTCCATGGACTACGCCCGGCTCGAGACGCTGGCACGCCCCCACATCGACCCGATGGCCTTCGACTACTACGCCGGGGGGGCCGACGACGAGGTCACCCTCCGGGCCAACGAAGCGGCATGGCGTGAGGTGGAGTTCCTGCCGCACGTGCTGCGCGACGTCACCACCATCGACACCGTCACGACCCTGGTGGGATGCGATCTCTCGGTTCCGATCCTGATCGCTCCGATGGCAGCCCAGCGCCTCGCCCACCCCGACGGCGAAGTGGCCATGGCCCGCGCTGCCGCCACCGCCGGAACGGTGATGGTCGTCTCCACCCTCTCCACCACCAGCCTGGAGGACGTCGCCGCGGCGGCTCCCGGGGCCCCGCGGTGGTTTCAGTTCTATTGCCACCGCGACCGGGGGCTGAGTCGCGACCTGCTGGCCCGGGCTGCAGAAGCGGGATACCGGGCGGTGGTGCTCACGGTCGATCTCCCGGTGGTGGGGCGACGGCGGCGGGACGAGATAAACGGATTCGCCCTGCCCCACGACATGGCGATGGTCAACGTGGCGGTCACCATGAACCGCACCGGTGAAGGATCCGCTCTGGCTGGATACGGCGACGCCGCCTTCGATCGCTCCCTCACTCCGGCCGACCTGGGGTGGATCGCCGAAGCCTCCGGTCTGCCGGTGCTGGTGAAGGGGGTGCTCCGCGCCGACGATGCCGCCGCCGCGATAGAACACGGCGCCGCCGGGGTGATCGTGAGCAATCACGGCGGGCGTCAGCTCGACGGGACGGTGGCGACGGCCCTGGCGCTGCCCGCGGTGGCGCAGGCGGTGGCGGGCCGGGTCCCGGTGCTGGTCGACGGCGGGATCCGCGGTGGATACGACGTGGTCAAGGCTGTGGGTCTCGGTGCAAATGCGGTGCTCGTGGGGAGACCGCTGTTGTGGGGGCTGGCGCTCGGCGGGGAAGCCGGGGCCGGAGCGGTGCTCGAGGAACTGAGTATGGAGCTGCTCCGCGCCATGGCGCTGTGCGGGACCACCAGCCTGGCGGAGATCACTCCGGACCTGGTCGTTGTACCGTGATCGTTCGCGGTCGGTAGCCTGACTGGGCAGTTGCCCTCGGGAGGGAATGTGGAAGACATCGAGTTCACGCCGGAGCAGCACAAGACCTGGGCAGAGCTGTACGGCCGCCAGGTGCCGCGGGTGAGGCAGCACGCCTCGACCCACTACCTGGCCGGGTTCGACCAACTCGAACTGCCCGCCGACCACATCCCCACGCTCGACGAGCTCAACGCCAAGGTCACCCCGGCGAGCGGGTGGACCGTGGTGCGTACCGATGTTCGCTACACGTCGTCCGACGACTGGTACCGCTTCTTCGAGCGGCACGAGTTCCTCGTCACCAATTACATGCGGTCGTGGGAGGAGCTCGACTGGACCCCCGAGCCGGACATGTTCCACGACATCTTCGGGCACCTGCCGTTCTGGATGAGCCGGGAGTACGCCGAGATCCAGGAGATGTTCGCCCCGGCCTACTTCGCCGCCGCCTCTGACGAGGAGAAGGAAGACATCAAGCGGCTCGCCTGGTACTCGACCGAGTTCGGGATGATCCGCGAAGACGGAGTGCTCAAGGTGTTCGGCACCGGCCTGATGTCCGGGGGCGAGGAGTTCCTCAACGCCGCCGAGGGCCGGATGACCTATCACGACTTCAGCATCGAGAACGTGATCGGTCACGACAAGGTCATGTACGAGCAGCACAGGGATCTCTACGTGATCGAATCCCTCGACCAGCTCAAGGCGGAACTGGCTCGTTACTTCGACCCGATGCTGGAGCGGTCGCGCCAGTAACCACCAACCGGCAGCTCGGGGCGGAGCGGCATTCACAGACAGGAGCGCCATGCCCGCCACCCACGAGGTCGTCAACCAGCCCCCGTTGTTGGAGGGGTTGAACGGATACCTGGGGGATCGAGTTCTGACCGAAGCCGTGCGGCGCGAGGGCGCCGCCTGGGGAGATGCGGAACTCGTCGAGGCGGGAGCCTTCGTGTGGAGCACCGAAGCGCGTCACTGGGGTCGCGCCGCCGAGGCGAATCGCCCGGTGCTGCACACCCATGATCGCCACGGCAACCGGATCGATCAGGTCGAGTACCACCCTGCCTATCACCAGTTGATGGCGGCGGCGGTGTCCCACGGCCTGCATGGCGCCGCCTGGTCTGACCCGCGTCCCGGAGCGCATGTGCTGCGCTGCGCCAAGACCATCGTGTGGAGCCCGGTCGACTACGGACACATGTGCCCGCTGTCCATGTCCTACTCGGTGATCCCGGCGCTGCGCACCGAGCCCGGACTGGCGGAGCAGTGGGAGCCGATGCTCACCGGGAGGGAGTACGACGGCCGCGACGTTCCTGCCGCCGCCAAGCCGGGGCTCACCGCCGGGATGGCGATGACCGAGAAGCAGGGCGGCTCCGATGTCCGGGCCAACTCCACCGTCGCCCGCCCCGGTGTCGACGGCTATTCGCTCACCGGACACAAGTGGTTCTGCTCGGCGCCGATGTCGGACCTGTTCCTGGTGCTGGCCCAGGCGCCCGGCGGGCTCACCTGCTTTGCCATGCCTCGCTATCGCCCCGATGGCACCCGCAACGCCATTCTCATCATGCGCCTCAAAGACAAGATGGGGGATCGCTCCAACGCCTCGGCGGAGATCGAACTCGACGGCGCCCTGGCGTGGCGCGTGGGGGAGGAGGGGCGCGGGGTGGCGACCATCATCGAGATGGTCAATCGCACCCGGCTGGATTGCGCCCTCGGCGCCGCCGCCCAGATGCGTCACGGTGTTGTCGAGGCGGTGCACCACACCAGGCACCGTGAGGCGTTCGGCAAGCCGCTGGCCGAACAGCCGCTGATGCGTGCGGTGCTCGCTGATCTCGCCGTCGAGTCGGAGGCGGCTACCAGCGCGGCCTTGCGTCTCGCTGGCGCCTACGACCGCGCCGAGCACGATTTCGCTCGGCTCGCCACCCCCATTGTGAAGTACTGGCTCACCAAGCGGGCTCCAGGTCACGCCGCCGAGGCGATGGAATGCTTGGGCGGGGGCGGGTTCGTAGAGGAGTCCGATATGCCCCGGCTGTTCCGCCAGAGCCCGGTGAATTCCATCTGGGAGGGGTCGGGCAACGTGATCTGTCTCGACGCGATGCGCGCCGCGGCGCGCCACCCGGAGGCCGTGGAGGCGTTTTTCGGCGAGCTGTCCGCAGCTTCCGGGGCCGATCCCCGCTACGACGGCGCGGTGCGTGACCTTCGCGCCGGATTCGGCACGACCGATGAGGCCGGAGCGCGCCGCCTGGTGGAACGCGCCGCGGTGTTGCTGCAAGCGTCGCTGCTGTTGCGGTTCTCACCCGACGAGGTGGCCGACATGTTCGTGTCCACCCGGGTGGCCGATCCGGGCATGGCCTACGGAAGCCTTCCCGCCGGAGTGCGCACCGGTCCGGTGCTTGACCGGGCGCTGGCCGGATAGCGGCTCAGCGTCTTCGTCGTTCGCCTTCGTGGGCGATGCGGTGGTGCCTTCGGCACAGGAGGGTGAGGTTGTCGAGGGTTGGATAGTCGCACCTGCACGCACGAGGCTGTCTACATGGTCAGGGAGCGGTAGAGACCACCAGGGTTCCGACTGACGAACACCACCAGTGACGAACTCCGGCTAACCAGCACCTGAGCTGTTGCAGGGGAGCCCGCCCCCCGGATGTGACTCGGCGGCGAATTACGCCGTCCGTGTGGCAACTGTCCCCGTACTGTTCCCGGGATGTCTATCCGGGGAGGGAATCATGCTGGGTCGGATTGGGCTGGGAGTTTTGGGTTTGGTGTTGGCCATGATGGTTATCAACGTCGGGGTGGGGGTGGCCGGGACTGGGGGCACTCCTCGGGCGGTGGAGGTGGTCTATATCGCCACCGGTGCCAACTTTCCCGACGCTTTGGGAGCCGGCCCGGCTGCGGGACTCGACGGTGGTCCGATTCTGTTGGTGCAACAGAACGCGGTCCCGGGGGAGACCCTGGCGGAGTTGAACCGGCTGCAGCCGCGCTTGATTGTGATCGTGGGTGGTACTGCGGTGGTCTCGGCGGGGGTGGCCACCACCCTGGAGGGACTCTCTTTCGGGCCCACGGTGATCCGTTTGGGCGGGTCGAACCGTTATGGCACCGCGGCGGCGGTGTCGGAGGCGGCGTTTCTCTGTTCGGGGGGTGAGGTGTTCGCCGGTTACGGACGTAGCGGACCGCAATGCCGGCCACCGTTGAGCGGCCACTGGAGTCTGCAGACCGTGCATGCCACCGGGGTCGTCGGCACGTTCGCCTCGATGGTGTTGGATGCCTTTGGGCATCCGGTGATCGCCTACTACGACTTGTTCGACAGCGGCTTGAAGCTGGTGCACTGCAACGATGCCGCCTGTGACGGCGGTGACGAGTCGATCGAGGTGGTCGACACCGACGGCGACGTCGGCCGGTACGCCTCGATGGTGCTCGACGGCAACGGTCACCCGGTGATCGCCTACTACGACTTCACCAACGGCGGCTTGAAGCTGGTGCACTGCAACGACCCCAACTGTGACGGGGGTGACGAGTCGATCGAGACCGTCGACACCACCGACAACGTCGGGTTGTACACCTCGCTGGTGCTCGACGCTGCCGGGAATCCGGTGGTCGCCTACTACGACGTCAGCAACGGCGGCTTGAAGCTGGTGCACTGCA
>CAYTTU010000248.1:0-5578 GCA_964440905.1 uncultured Acidimicrobiia bacterium
CCCCGCCACACCTCCTCGTGGAGCTTGGTGAGTTCGCGCCCCACCACACAGGCCCTTCCCGACGACCCGGCCGCAGCGAGGGCGGCGAGATCGTCGGCGAGGCGCTCCGGAGAGGCGAACAGCACCACCGTTCGGTTCTCGGCGGCGATGCCGGCAACTCGAGCGGATCGCTCCTTGCCCTTGCGAGGTAGAAAGCCCTCGAACACGAACCGGTCCCCCGGCTCGCCAGACACCGCCACTGCCATCGTGACCGCGCTCGGTCCCGGTACCGCGGTCACCTCCGCCCCGGCGGCCACCGCCGCCCGCACTGCGGTCAGTCCGGGATCGGCGATGCCCGGGGTGCCGGCATCGGTGAGCAGGGCGACCGTGTCCCCGGCGGCAAGGCGGGCGCCGACCTCGATCGCCCGCTCCGCCTCGTTGCCGACGAAGTAGGAGCGCACCGGGGTCACCACCCCGAAGTGATCGAGCAGTATGCGGGCCCGTCTGGTGTCCTCGGCGTAGACGATGGCGGCGGTGCGCAGCGCCTCACCGAGGCGGGGAGAGGCGTCGCCGAGATTGCCGATCGGCCCGGCGCAAAGGATCAGTCGTCCGGCCACGAGACGAGGATAGGGACCGCCCTCAGCCGGTCCCCCACCCGCGGTGGCGGCACCGACACCGGCACCTCGGCGACCCAGCGCACCGGGTGGGGGGCGACCAGGACCCTACGGGGTCGCAGCGTGCCCACGGCGACCACCACCCCTCCCGAACCGAGGCCGACCCAATGCAAGTCGCTCGCCATTCCGTAACCATGAATGCTGCGGGCGCGCAACAGGAGACCGAATGGTCCCGGGGCGGGAGTCAGACCGCGACGGCGCTCCCGCCTGGTGCCGGCAGCGGTCAGCGGACCCGAGTCCCAGTCGGAGCAGCACAAGACCACCGACCGGATCGAACCACCGCGACGCCTGGTACCCTTCCCGATCATGGCAAAGGCAAAGCGCCGCAAGATCGACGCCCGCCGCAAGAAGGCGAACCACGGGCGCAAGCCCAACGCCGGCCGCGGGCATAACTGAGGCCTAGCGCCGCTGGTGCCGCCGTCTTCCACGCGTTGAACCTAGAGGTTGAAACGCGGCCTGGGAAGCTGTCAGCTTCTGAGCTTTGAGCTTCGCTCTTCTCAGCTTGTCGGCTCCTCCGCACTCGGGGACCCCGATGACCCGGGGCGGCGGTTGGCAGCCGCGGCAACACAGACCGCGCCGCCCAGCAGACCTATGTACAACCCGAGTCGCACGAATTCGGGGTCGGTCAGCAACTGGACGATGACCATTCCGAGGCCAATCGCAGCGAGGATGAGCGCGTAAGCGGCCCTCTCCCGAGAACTGTCCTTGGGGGCGGCAAGGAGACCCCCGATCGCCGCGCTGATCGGCCCGGCCCAGGCGAAGAACGGAGAGTCGAAGGCGCTGATGTCGATTCCGAACTGCTCATACCAGGGCAGAAGGAGCGAGAGGATCGCCACCCCGGCTCCCAACAAACCCACCTTGTGTGAGTCGAACCGGCCCATCGGCCACCTCCCAGTCAGCCGCCAATAACCAATAAGAGGTGGGCGCTGCGAGCAGCGCCCACCTCCGCCGAACTCGGCTAGTTACTACTTCATCCCGGGGACGTTCATCCCCTTGGCCTTCATCTCGGTGAAGGATCCGTACGCGACCACTGCCGCCGCGACGATCGCCACGAAGATGCCGTACTTGGTGAATGAGGTCTCTGAGAGCCAGCGGAGCACGATGAGTACGAAGCCACCAGCTGCCAGCAGAAACGCCAGCTGCTCTGTCTTGAACTGCCCAGCACTCATCTCCTGCTTGCCCATCGCCTTCAGCACGAGCACAGCTGCGCCGGCGATTGCCGCCAGCACTCCCAGCCAGCCGCCAATGGCGAACCCCGGTACAGCCGACTCAAACGGTCCAGCGCTAAAGCCTCCCGCTCCGTACCACGGAAGAAAGATCGAAATGACCAAGACGACGCCCGCAACGAGCGCCATCTTGACCCCAGTGGATAGTTTGTTGAAGTCCATGCTCGCCATTCACCTCCGACTAGCCGTTTGAGGGATTCAAGCACACCGCAAGGCAGGGTGCCGGACCCGGTGGGGGCCACATCCGCAACCGCTGCCCGCTCAAAGGCACCTTGCCGGTAGAAACCCACCCACCTACCACTACGAGGGTGGCGGGGGCGGCAAGGCCGCGTTTGGCTTGCGGGACGCAATCACGTCTGCGACCGCCGCACCGACGACCAGCCCCGTAAGTCCCGAACCGATGGCGATCATTCCACCGAGCATGAGCAGCGTGGCGAAAGCGACCTCGACCGCGCTGGGGCCATCAAAGCCCGAAGAGATGCTCTCGGTGAAAATCAACCCAAAGAACCACCCAGGCACACCGAGCAGCAGAAGCCGCTTCGAGAGCGTCCAGACGTTCGGCGAGATCCTGTCCTCCATCGGTTCTCCGTCCTTTCTGCGTTCCGGAGCATCCGGACATCCTGGCTAGGAACCTAGCCGACGAAACCCGGCGCGTGCGGGTCAGGCGGTGAGTGCCGCCACCAGGGCCTGGCCCACCGCGGGGTCGTCTGCGAGCACGAACAGAACCTCCTCGCCGGACAATCGCACGTATGCGAAGTCCTCGCCGCCGGTGTAGGTGGTCACGCCATCGACCGGGGTGCGGGCGGAGCCGACCTTCATGATGGCGTGGGCCGATCGGGCGATGGCATCGGCCAGTTCCTCGGCGTCGCGCGGGGTGTCGCCCTGGAACCGGTAGACGAACGCCACCGGACCACCGCAGTCGCTGGTGCATGCCTCGTCGCCCTGCCAGTAGATCCGGTATCGGTCCCCACCCCACCCTGCCCCGGCGACGACAGCATCCCCGGGATCGATCCCGTCCAGAAGGAGCAGAGTCGTGTTCCACTCGCCGAACGACCCCTCTTCGAACACGATGTATCCGGGGACGTCGACGGCGGGAAGCTCGACGGGCAGGGCTCCCTCTCGCAGGTAGTACTTGTCCGGATGAAGGATCTGCTCCGTGGTGGTGGGGAGCAGTTCGTATGCCTGGTTGATGGCGGCGATGTCGTTGTCGGTGACCAGCCGAGAGACGAACCCGAACCCATAGTCGTACGGAAAGGTCAGATCCCGTCCGAACCAAGCGGGTAGCGAATCCATGACGGCCGAGTCGAAATCGAGCGACTCGGTGACCGCATCCAGTTGTTCGTCGGTCGGCAGGGTACGCAGGTACACCAGCTGGAAGTAGGTGGCGTCACCCTCTGCCAGCGAGGAGATCGCCGACACCTGCTCGAACTCCTCGGCCTCCCAATGGTCATCGCTGATCGAAGCAAACGAGTAGTGCTGATCGGTCAGGGCGTGGACCAGTTCGTGCACGACGATCGACTTGGAGAGCGGGCTCAGGCTCGACCCGCCCATGATCACCATCTCGCTCGTCTCGTGGTCGTAGTAGCCCCCGACCTGCTCGGCATAGAGGTCGAGGTAGGCCTCACCGAGATCCACCGTGCCGTCCAGCAGACCGAGCATCTCGTAGAGCCGCTGCGCCACTGCCACGTCGTCGGGTTCGAGGTCCTCCTCGATCTGCAGGCGCACCCGCTCGGCGAGCTCGGCCTCGTTCACGATGGTGATCACCGGATCCACGATGAACTCGAGGCCCCGGACCTGCTCGGCGGCAGTGATCAATTCGCGGATCTGGTCATCGAGTCCGCCGGCAGCGCCCGTTCCCGGCACCGAGGTGGTCGATCCGGAGGAATCGTCGCCGCAGGAGACGAGCAGAACCGCCAGCGCAGTGACTAGTGCGAGAAGGCGGCGGGCCATCTCCGGCAGGTTAGGTAACCGGCAGCAACATCCGGGCGTATCGATTCGGTACCCGGTGGCGATGACTCGTGTAGGTGGGCCGCTGCGGCGCCACCGCCTCAAGGTCGGACCCCCGAGGGACCGATGTTCCATAAACCCAGAGGAGAAGCCGAATGCTGCACCGAACCAAGGAGATGGCCGCAATAGCGGTCCTCGCGCTGCTACTGGGCGCCGTGCCGGCGCTCGCCGACGAGCACGAAGACACCGACGTGATCGGAGGGAACTCGCCGCTGGTGATGCTCCTCGCCGGTGAGTTCGGGATGACCGAGGAAGAGGTTCAGGCCCTGGCCGAGCAGGGGTTCGGCTTTGGAGAGATCTTCAAGCTCAAGACTCTGTCCATCGCTCTCGGCGTCGATATCGAAACCCTGCTGGCCGGAGCAACGATCGACCCGGAGACGGGTGAGCCCGAGTTCGATTTCGGGGAGCTGAAGAAGAGCCTCACCGAAGAGCAGCTCGCCTTGCTCGACACCCTGCCCCGTAACTTCGGCGCCATCGTCTCGGCCTACAACAGGGCGAAGCACGGCGACGAGCACGGCAGGCCGGAATGGGCCGGCAACGGCAAGCCCGAGCATGCCGGCCACGGCAAGCCCCCATGGGCTGGCAACGGCGACGACGAGGGTGACGAGGGCGACGAGGGCGACGACGGCGAAGCCTGACGCGCCTCCAGACCAGGATGCATCGAGGAGCCGGGTGACCCCCGGCTCCTCCCGCGTTCAGGGGATCAGGGCGAGGGCATCCCCGGAGTTGGCGACGTCGGCGGCGCGCCGCGATCCGCCCAATAGGTAGACGACTTCGCCGATGGCAGTGGCGGCCACACCGTGCAGTGCCACCGGCATCGTCTCGAGCATCACCCACTGGCCGGTGCTGAGATCGAGCCTCTCGACACTGTCCAGGGTGATCACGGGCTGGCTGGAGACGAGTTCACCGCCCATGGCGATGATCCCACCCGACACCGCGGCGACACCGAAACCGCTCCGCTCGGCCAGCATGGGCGGCCCGGGTTGCCAGGCGCCGGTGGCGGGGTCGTACACCTCGACACTTGCCAATTCGCCTTCACCGTCGCGTCCTCCCAGGGCGTAGATCCGGCCTTCGAGGACCGACACCGCCAGATGATCTCGCGGTGAGACCAGGGAGGCGATCTCGGTCCACTCGTCTACCGCCGGGTCGTAGCGGAAGCACAGCACCCCGTTGGGGGCGCCGCCGATCACGTAGAGCAACCCGTCGAGGGCCACCGCTCCCCCGGCGGCGGCATTGGCCGGCATCGGCTCCCGCTCGTCCCAGGAGTCGGAGCCGGGGTCATAACGGAACGTCGTGAAAGCGGGCTGCCCGGCCGGGTCGTACCCCCCGAACACGTAGAGGAAGCCGTCCAGGGCGGCCGTCATCGGGTGGTTGCGTCCCTCCGGCAGGTCGGCGACCCGGGTCCACTCATCACGGGCAGGGTCATAGACCTCGACTACGGCTTCGGTGACGAACTCCCCGGTGACGGTTCTGGTGTAACCGCCGGACAAGTAGATGAGCCCGTCGATCACGCCGGCCGACATCTCGGAGCGCGGTGTGGGCACGTTGGCGAGACGCACCCAGCCCGCCGCCGGGGCGGTCGTGGTCGTCGACGGATCGACCGAGGTGATGACCGCCGGAGAGTCACCGCAGGCGGCGAGCAGAACCACCATGGCAAGCAGTCGCCGCATTGACCCACCATAAGGCGGTTTC
>CAYTTU010000249.1:0-5758 GCA_964440905.1 uncultured Acidimicrobiia bacterium
TTCGGCATGCTCCGATGCCACCGCCAGATCCGGATCGGCCATGGTCACCGGAAGCAGGACCGTCATTTCGTCGTCCGACACCCGAGCGGTCTCGTCGAGGAGCGACCCCACGAAGAGGACCTTGTCCGACCCGAGCCCGGCAATCGCTTGCTGCAGGTCGCCGACGAATTCCCGATAGCGGGGATCGTCCACGGTCATCCCGTGTCCCACCACCACCACGAACTCGGCGAACTTCTGCTCGCCGCGCAACTCCTCGAGCAGATCCTGGGCCTGGACTGCTTCGGGGCGATCGGTGAAGTTCACATCGGTGGTGAGGGCGTCGGCGAGATAGGTGGCCGCAAGAAAGCCCGCGACCACGATCCCCGCCACCCAGACGGCGACGGTCAGCCAGGGACGGCGGCTGGAGGCACGGGCGATCGACTCGGGATTCAGCTTCATCTGCGTTCCTTCGGTGCTGTAGCGGCGCCACGCTAGACGAAGCCGGAGGCGCCGCAGTCGCAGCGGGGCAGTCGTCAGTCGTCAGTCGTCAGCCAGCGGTCCCTCCGCGCCCGCGGCGCGGCCGAGGCGGGCGGGCAGCGCGACGCTCTCGACGGCTGTGAGCCGTCAGCCGCGAGCCATGAGCCAGGCGCTGCGCCTTCAGTTACCGGGCATCGGGCGTCGGGAGTCGGGAGTCGGGAGTCGGGCCTCGGGCCTCGGGCATCGGGGTCGGGCTGACGACTGACGACTCTTAGGCGTTCGGATTGTCGTAGTAGGTGAGCACCCCGTCGGCGACGGTGCCCAGGATCTCCACCGGGGCGTCGCTCCACTGCGCCAGTTCGTGGCCCTCCGGACCGTCGGTCATGCCAGTCATGCCCTCGACCGAGAAGCCCGCCACCTCGAGGGTGGCGCCGCCCGGCTGCGGCGGGAACGATTCCAGGATGGCATCGGCGACCACCATCCGGCCGTCGGCGTACACGAACAGGTAGCCCCGCACCAGGTGCGGACGGTCGGCGGGGGCGTCGATCGCCTCCTCCACCGAAATCGGGTCCCCAACCGCCACCCGGCCATCGCCGGGAGGCGTGGTGGTAGTCGTGGTCGGCTCGGCGCCGTCGTCACCGCAGGCGGCGAGCAACAGGGCGAGAAGGGCCAGGGGGATGAATCGCTTCAAGGTCGGTTCTCTTGTCATGCGGCTGTGACGGCGGCAGCCGCTTCGTGGTTCCCGGATCTTGTTCTGGCTGGAAGCTGGAAGCTCTCAGCGGGGCGGTCGGCACAGGCTGCGAATCGACTCCACCGCCTCGACCAGGGGCACGTCCCGGCGCTCCACTTCGCCGCGGAGCCGCAGTCCGGCGGTCCCCGCGGCCTCATCGCTGTCACCCACCACGAGAACGGCGGGGTGCTTGTGGGTCAGCGCCCGGCGCAGCTTCTCCCCCACCGTCTCGTCGGCATCGTCGACCTCGGCGCGAATCCCGGCGTCCTTGAGTCGGGCAGTGACCGCTGCGGCGTACGGTTGGTGGCGGTCCGCCACCGGGATCACGGTCGCCTGCATCGGGGAAAGCCACCCGGGAAGCGCTCCGGCGTAGTGCTCCATCAGCACGCCAAAAAAGCGCTCGACCGACCCGAACAGAGCGCGGTGGATCATCACCGGACGATCGCGCTCGTTGCCGGAGGTGGCGTACTCCAGTTCAAAGTTCTCCGGCTGGGCAAAGTCGACCTGGAGGGTGGAGAGCTGCCAGCGGCGCCCGATGGCGTCGCGGACGTGGATGTCGATCTTGGGCCCGTAGAAGGCCCCCTCCCCTTCCGCCACCTGATAAGAGAGACCGGCCGAGTTCAATGCGGCGGCCAGGGCGTCGGTCGCTCGGTCCCACAGATCGGGCCTGCCGACAAACTTCTCGGGCCGAGTGGATAGGTCCGCGGAGAAGTCATCGAACCCGTAGTCGCGCAGCACCATCAGCACGAAGTCGAGCAGGCGCTTCAGCTCGTCGGCGACCTGCGACTCCATGCAGAAGATGTGGCTGTCGTCCTGGGTGAATCCGCGTGCTCGCAGCAAACCGTGCACGACACCGCTGCGCTCGTAGCGGTACACCGTGCCCAACTCGAAATAGCGCAGCGGCAGCTCGCGGTAGGAGCGGGCATGAGAGCGATAGATCAGGATGTGCCCCGGACAGTTCATCGGCTTGAGCACGTACTCGTCACCATCGTCGATCTCCATGACCGGGAACATGTTCTCCCGATAGAAGGAGAGGTGGCCCGAGGTTTCCCAGAGGTGGGCCCGGGCGATGTGCGGCGTGAAGACGATGTCGTACCCGTGGGCGAGGTGGGTACGCCGGGAGTAGTCCTCCATGATGGTGCGCACCAGCGCCCCGCGCGGGTGCCACACAGCAAGACCGCTGCCCGTCTCGGCAGGGAATGAGAAGTAGTCCAGATCCACCCCAAGGCGGCGGTGATCGCGCTTGCGCGCTTCCTCGAGGCGGTGCAGGTGCTCCTCCATGGCCTTGCGGGACTCCCAGGCCGTTCCGTAGATCCGCTGCAGTTGGGGACGGTGTTCGTCGCCTCGCCAGTAGGCGCCGGCGGTGCGCAACAGCTTGAAGGCGGCGAGGCGTCCCGTGCTGGGAAGGTGCGGCCCGCGGCACAAGTCGACGAAGTCGCGGTTCCGGTAGGCGGACACCGAGTCGCCGCCGGCACCTTCACCCTCGTCCACGCCCTCGATGATTTCTGTCTTGAAGGGATGGACGGCAAAGACCTTCAGGGCCTCGTTCTTGGTCATCTCGACCCGCTCAAATGGCTGATCCTCGGCCACGATCTCCGCCATCCGGGCTTCGATGCGCTCCAGATCCTCCGGGGTGAAGGAGCGGCCGATGTCGAAGTCGTAGTAGAAGCCGTCTTCGATCGCGGGACCGATGGCGAACGTAGCGCCCTCGAAGAGCCCGAGCACCGCCTGGGCGAGGATGTGCGCCGCCGAGTGGCGCAACACGTGGCGGCCCGCTTCGCTCTCGGCGGTGATGACCTCGATGCGCCCCGGTCCCGGCAGCGCGCGCCCCAGATCGAGCGAGACACCGTCGAGGCGGACTGCGACCGCGGCCGCAGCGAGCCTCTTGCCGATGGCAGCGGCCGCGTCCGCCCCGGTGGCGCCGTCAGGCAGGCTCAGCGGCTTGCCATCGGGAAGGGTGAGCGTCACGGCCATGGGAAGCGGAGGGTAGTGGGGAGGGCTGGAGGCCCGAGACCCGATGCCCGATACCCGATACCCGATACCCGATACCCGATACCCGACACCCGACACCCGACACCCGACACCCGACACCCGACACCCGACACCCGACACCGAACCTACGCCCGGTCTAGCCGAAGAGCTTGCCGCATCCGGGGCAGGTGGGGTCATCCTCGATCGTGGCGGTACGGCACCAGGGGCACGGCAGATCGGGATGAATCGGGTCGTGCAGCATCACCAGTCGAGAGGGGCGTCGCGCCGATGGAGCTGACAAGAAATTTCTCCTGAAGCCGGTCCGCTGAAGGCTAGGTACCTCGCCACCAAATGGGAAGGATCATCGGGAATCGGGAATCGGGAATCGGGCATCGGGCATCGGGCATCGGGGCGACTGACGACTGACGACTGGCTCCTACCATCCGCCCCCATGTCTTCAGTCGGCCTCGTGCTCGGCGGCGGCGGCATCACCGGCGCCGCCTTTCACTTCGGGGCTCTGCTTTCGCTACGCATGGCCACCGACTGGAACCCCGGGGAGGCCGACGTGGTCGTGGGCACGTCTTCGGGTGCCGTGGTGGCGGCCCTGGTCCGGTCCGAGCGCCTGTCACTCGACGCCCTCATCGGTGACGTCCGCGGCGCCGCCGAACTCACCACCGAGTTGGGCCGGCGCATCTACCGGCGCACCCGACCCACCGGCGTGGGCCGCTGGGTGCGCCACGGACTGCTGCCCGGTCTGCGGCGCCCCGGAATCGGATTGGCAGTGGGATCTCCGGCGCGATACACCACCGAGGGAATCGCCGACTGGATCCGGGAGACGGTGGGACCGGCGGCGGAAGGGTGGCCGCACGCCCCCACGATGATCGTCGCCTACGAGATCGAGGGGCGCCGCCGGGTCGCCTTCGGAACTGAAGGCACCCCCGACGTCGCCCTGGCCGACGCTGTCGCCGCTTCGGCCGCGGTCCCGCTGCTCTTTGAGCCTGTCCGGATCGACGGGCGCCACTACGTCGACGGTGGGGTCGCCAGCGGGACCAGCGCCGACCTGGTCCTCGGCTCGCCGCACCCTCTCGATCTGGTCATAATCGTCGCCCCGATGGCGCCCCTGGAGGCGCGACCCGATGCCCGTTTCTACGAGGCGATGGTGGACCGCCTCGGGGCGACTTCCCTGGCGACCGAGCTGGACCGGATCGGCGCGGCGTGGCCCCAGACCGACGTGATCGTCCTTCGTCCCGGCTCCGAAGTACTCGAGGCGTCGCGCCCCAATGCCCTCGACCCGGCCGCGGCGCTTCCCTGCTTCCTGGCGACTTTGCGGTCGATGCGCACCTCACTAGCCGACCCCGAGGTGTGGACCCGACTCGAGCGGCACTTCCCCGGAACCAAGCGGCATCGCTCCTGGTTGCAGCGGCGGCGCACCAGCCGTCAGTAGACCCGCAGCCGAATGCTGTGGTGCCCGGTGGCCCCGTCGGGACGGGGCGGCGTGCGCTCTTCGGTCTGGGTATGGCCGGTGCCGTCGGTGGCTCGCACCGCCACCCGGTACTCCCCGGCGCCGAGGGGCAGGTTCACCCGCCACTGCACCCAGGCGTGTGAGGACAGCGGCACCGTCAACTCGCCCGGGGTCCACTCGCCGTCATCGACTCGCACCTCGACGCGATCGATCCCATGAAGCGGTGCCCAGGCGACACCGGCGATCGTCACCGTTCCGGCAGGTACCGGATCGCGGGGCAGGTCGATGCGGGACTGGGTCTTCACCGGAGCCTCCTTGGCCCACCCCCGGGGAACCCAGTACCCGTCGTGGCCCTCCCAGGTGGTGAGTTCGATCGCTTCGAGCCACTTGGTGGCCGAGACATATCCGTAGAGCCCGGGCACGATGAGGCGCGCCGGGTAGCCGTGGGCGGGGGGCAGCGCCACGCCGTTCATCCCCACCGCGATCAGCGCCTGACGGCCATCGAGGGCCAAGGCCGTGGGAAACCCCGCGGTGAAACCATCCACGCTGCGTCCCACAAGTTGTTCGGCGCCAACCTGCACCCCCGCCCGCTCCAGCACCCCGGCAAGGGGCACTCCGATCCAGCGCGCGTTCCCGACGAGGTGGGCCCCCACCTCGTTGGACACACAGGCGATCGTCACGTGCGTCTCGGAAAGATCCATGTCGAGCAGGTCGTCGTAGGCGAGCGACAACGGCCGGTCCACCAGACCGCGCACCTGCAACCGCCAGTCCGCCAGATCCACCCGTGGCGTGACCAGCGCGGTGTCGATGCGATAGAACCGGTCGTTGGGGACCTCGATCGGGGTGAGGTCGGGCAGTGCGTAGTCATGCTCGACCCCAGGCAGCGGGGCCGGTGCGGCCGCCGGCCCGATCACGACCGGGGCGGTTGCGGGCACCCGGGTGCTCGATCTCCTTCCCCATACCCCGGCCGCAGCGGCGACTGCGGCCGCACTGCCCGCCATGACCAGAAACCGTCGCCGCGACCCGTCACCGGGAACACCGGCGGTCGGCTCGTCCCGGGGGACGCTGCGGCCGAGCAGCATCAAGACTCCGAAACCCGTCGCGGCGGAAGCCGCGGCAGCCGCGGCGACCGGCAACGG
>CAYTTU010000250.1:0-6784 GCA_964440905.1 uncultured Acidimicrobiia bacterium
GCGGCATCGAAACCGTTCTCGGCGGTGTATCCGATGCCGTGCAGCGTCTGGCGCGCTACCGCCTCGAAGTCGATCACCGCCGATGAGGTGATCTCGCCGGCGATGACCCCCAGGCCCGAGGTGAGCAGCACCTCGCAGGCCACGCGGGCCATCGGGTCGGCGGCGAGCACCGCATCGAGGATGGCGTCGGACACCTGGTCGCAGGCCTTGTCGGGATGGCCCATCGCAACCGACTCGCTGGTGAATTGGGTGCGGCGCGACTGCAACCGGTCCTGCCTGAGGTGGGGGTGGTCACGCAGGCTAGCGGGGCCTCAGTCCGGGCCGATCTCCCAGTTCATCGCCCATCGCCCGCGACCCCAACCCCTAACTCCTAACCCCTGCCCTCCTAGTCTCGCCCCGTGAGCGAGCCGATGATCGAACTGGTCGGAGTGGGCAAGACCTACCCGGGTGCGGCGACACCGGCGGTGGGTTCGCTCGACCTGGAAATACCAGCCGGGGAGATCGTCGCCCTGGTCGGTCCGTCGGGTTGCGGCAAGACCACCACCCTCAAGATGATCAATCGACTGATCACCCCCACTGCCGGGGTGATCCGCATCGGGGGCCGCGACGTCGCCGCCCTCCCCGAGGCCGAGTTGCGACGGGGCATCGGATACGTGATCCAGCAGGTGGGTCTCTTCCCCCATCGGACCATCGCCGAAAACATCGCCACCGTCCCCCGGCTGTTGGGGTGGGACCGCACTCGGGTCGCCGCACGAGTCTCCGAGTTGACCGGCCTGATGGGACTCGACCCCGATCTGGGCGGTCGCTACCCGTTGGAGCTCTCCGGAGGGCAACGGCAGCGGGTCGGAGTGGCCCGGGCGCTGGCGGCGGACCCCCCGGTGCTGCTCATGGACGAGCCCTTTGGAGCGGTGGACCCGATCCTGCGCACCCGGCTGCAGGACGAGTTGCTGGCGCTGCAGGACCGGTTGCGAAAGACCATCGTGCTGGTGACCCACGACCTCGACGAGGCGATCCGGGTCGCCGATCGGGTGGCGATCCTCGGAGCCGGCGGTGTGCTGCAGCAGTACGCCCCGCCCGGCGAGATCCTTGCCGCTCCCGCCAACGCCTTCGTCGAGGACTTCCTCGGCTCCGACCGTGGCATCAAGCGGCTCTCCCTCATACGGGTGGAGGATGTCGCCTTGGAGGACGGGCCGGTGGTGGACCGCACCGGAACCGCCGCGGCGGCGATCGCCGCCATGGATCGTCATGGAGTCGACTGGGTCGGCATCGTCTCGGGTGATGAGCTGCTCGGCTGGGCGTGGCGGAGCGAGGTGGCCGAACCCATCTCCACGGTGACCCTGCGACCGTTTGTGGTTCGGCTGCGATGCAACGACACATTGCGCGACGCCCTGGACGCGGCGATCACCGGACACACCCGGGTGGCTCCGGTGTTCGACGATGCCGGGCGCTACCTGGGGATGATCACCATGGACGCGATCAGCCGCACGGTGACTGGGTGATCGCCCGCCCCCTGGTCGACTGGGGCTGGATCGCCGACCATCTCGACGAGATCGGGGAACGGGTGGTGGAACACCTGGTGCTCACCGGCATTGCCCTCGGGGTCGGATTGGCAATCGCCGCAGTGCTGGCTGTGATCGGTTTGCGCTGGCCGCGCACGGTGGCCCCGATCACGGCCGCCACCGCCGGTCTGTACACCATCCCCTCGCTCGCCTTGTTCGCCTTTCTAGTGCCGATCACCGGATTCACCATCCTCACCGCCGAGATCGGACTCGTGTCCTACACCCTGCTGATCCTGTTCCGGAATATCGTCGCCGGGGTCCAGGGGGTCGACCCCGCGGTGGTCGAGGCGGCGCGGGGCATGGGTTACGGGGGACGCCGGCTGCTGCTCGAGGTCGAGCTTCCCCTCGCCCTCCCGGTGATCATGGCCGGAGTCCGTATCGCCGCGGTCACCACCGTGGGCCTGGTCACCGTGACTTCTCTGATCGGTCAGGGCGGGGTGGGGTTCTTCATCCTGCGCGGGCTCAACCGGTTCTTCGACACCGAGATCATCCTCGGCACCGCGTTGGCGGTGCTGCTGGCGGTCGGCCTCGATGTCACCCTGGCACTGTTCAGCCGGATGCTCACTCCATGGGCGCGACGCCGCAAGGTGGCGGCATGATCGGCTTTCTCGGCGAGGTGCTGCGCTGGCTGGGGGACAACTGGGACGGCCCGGCTGGATGGGTGCAACGCACCGTCGAGCACCTCACCGTCTCCGCGGTGCCACTGGGGGCGGCCCTGGTGGTGGCGGTGCCACTTGGAGCCTGGCTGGGCCACACGGGTCGGGGCGCCCTGCTGGCGACCTCGCTGGTGAACATCGGTCGGGCACTCCCCTCTTTCGGCATCGTCGCCCTGGCGCTGCCGATCACGATTCGACTCGCCGATGCCCTCCCGTTCATCGACAGCGGACTGGGGTTCCTGCCGACCGCGGTGGCGCTCTTCGCCCTGGCGCTGCCACCGATCTTCACCAACACCCACGCCGGGATCCGCGCCGTCGACCCCGACGTGGTCGAGGCGGCCCGCGGCATGGGAATGAGCGGCAGACGGCTCCTAGGCACGATCGAACTTCCCCTCGCCACACCTCTGATCGTCGACGCAGTCCGGGTGACCGCGGTACAGGTTGTGGCGACGGCGCCGCTGGGGGCGCTGGTCGCCTACGGGGGTCTGGGCCGATTCATAGTCGACGGCTTTGCGATGCCGCCGGGGCGCCCCCGCTCGGTCCAGATCTTCGCCGGGGCCCTGCTGGTACTGGCCTTGGCCTTGCTGGTTGATCGGCTGCTCAAGGCAATCGGCGGGGTCATCGTGCCGGCAGCGTTGCAGCGCACCGGGAACACCACCCCGGTCGACGGCGTTTCTCCCAGGGGCGGCGCCGCCGCGCTCACTACAACGACGAATCGAGAGGAGTGACCCATGCGGAATCCCTTCCGCAGCCGGGCCGTTGGGGCGATCCTGGTCTCGCTGGCGCTGCTGGTCGGCGCCTGCGGCGACGATGGATCGGGTGACGGCACCAAGGATGGTCCGACCATCACGGTCGGATCCACCAACTTCCACGAACAGCTGATAGTCGGCGAGATCTACGCCCAGGTGCTCGAGGCCAACGGCTACCCGGTGGCGCGGGCTTTCAATCTGGGCGACCGCGAGGTGGTCAACCCCGCACTCAAGGACGGCCAGATCGATCTGTTGATCGAGTACACCGGAAGCCTGCTCACCCACGAAGGCGGCTCGCCCACCACCGATCACGAGGCGACCTACCAGGCAATGGTCGCCGCCATCGCCGATGACGGGCTGGTCGCACTGGACTATGCCCCTGGTGAGGACAAGAACGGGTTCGTGGTCACCGCCGAGACCGCGGCGACACTCGGTGTGGCGACGGTAAGCGACCTGGCGGCCCACAACGGCACCCTGGTGCTCGGTGGGCCGGCCGAATGCCCGACGCGTCCGCTGTGCCTGCTCGGACTCGAGGAGGTCTATGGGCTCGAATTCGCCGCGTTCCGGTCCCTCGACGTCGGCGGCGCCCTCACCGTCGCCGCATTGGAGGGGGGCGAGATCGACGTGGCCCTCCTCTTCACCTCCGACGGAGTGATCGCCGCCAAGGGGTTCGTGCTGCTCGCCGACGACCGCAACCTGCAGCCGGCGGAAAACATCGTCCCGGTGACCACCGACGAGATCATCGCCGCCTACGGTGACGAACTCGTGGATCTGCTCGACGCGGTGACCGCTCTGATCACCACTGCCGAGCTGTCCGAGCTCAACAAGCGCTACGTGATAGATGCCGAGGACGCCGACACCCTGGCCCGGGAGTGGCTGGAGGCCAACGGGCTGATCTGATCCATCACCCGCCCGGACGGCACCGTGCCGTCCGGGCAAGATGGTTCCACCATGAAACCGCAGCACGCTTCCGCCGACTTCGGGTATCTCACCACCACCGGCCGTAAGTCCGGCCGGTCCCACACGATCGAGATCTGGTTTGCCGTGGGGGAAGAGGTCATTTATTTGTTGTCGGGGGGCGGGCGGCACAGCGACTGGTGCCAGAACCTCGAGTCCCGCCCCGACGCCACGTTTCGCATCGCCCGAACGGAGTACCCGGTGCAAGGACGGCGGGTCACCGGGCGCACCGAACGGGCCCTGGCCCGACGGCTGGTCTTCGAAAAGTACGACTCCCCCAACGGCGGGGATCTCACCGAGTGGCGCGACGGCTCCGAACCGTACGCCCTAGACCTGACCGACTGAGCCGGGCCGCAATTGGCGGCGGGACCGGGCCGCGCCATCATCACCCCGTGCGCCCCCTCCACCTCCTCCCCGCCGCGGCCCTCGTCATCCTCCTCGCTCCGGTGGCGAGCGCTCAGCCGGCCACCTGCCCGCCCTATCACGGTGTGGAGTGCGACGGATGGGTCACGGATGCCGCCGGAGTCCTCGGCGAGGACATCGCCCTCGAGGAGGCCGCCGGCCGCTTCGTCACCACCACCGGCCACGAGATCGCCGTCGTCGTGGTGTCCTCGACCGGCGGAACCGAACCGCGCCGCTTTGCCGAGGAACTGGGCAACGCCTGGGGGGTGGGCGACCCGGAGCGCAACGACGGCATCGTGGTGCTGGTGGCCCTGGCGGAGCGCCGCACCGAGATCGTGACCGGGTCGGGGCTCCGGCTCGACGGGCTCGACGGGATCGCCGCCACCGGAAACCCCTACTTCGCCAACGGCAACTACGCCGGGGGTGTGGCCGCGATCCTCACCGCACTGGAGATCGAGGCCACCGGCGGCGGAGACAGCGGGTCGGAGCGCGACTTCGGCGGCGGGGTGGCCCGTGTGGTCGGGGGCGCCGCGCTGATCGGAGGCGGGGCGCTGATCGTCACCCGTGACCGACGCAATCGGCGCCGCGGGCTCGCCGCCGCCCGCACCGCCCGAGTCGACGACGTGATCGCCACCCTGGAGCCCACCGGTGCCGAGTTGCCCACCTTCGAGGAGTACGCCGCCGCACCACCCCGAGGGGCGACCGACGCCCCAGCCGCCGAAGCCGTCGCCGCCCTGGCGGCCCTCGAGAAGCGACGCGACCCCGGCGATTCCCCCGCACTCCAGGCGCTGTGGCGTTGGGGGGCGGTCGAGGTGATCGACCGAGCCAAGCTGCTCGCCGAGGCCGCCGAACCCCTGGAACTCAAGGTCTCCCAGGAGCGCGACATGCTGGAGGAGGGATTCCAGGCGACAGTCCAGGAGGCACTCGACACCCGCGGCCGAGACGGCACCCGCTTCGAGGTGCGACTCCAAGAGCTCAGCACCCTGGCGGATGCCCTGCGGCCCCACCGCCGCGCCGAGGCGCGCCGTCGCACCGCCGAGCAGCTTGCCGACCGGCTCACCGACACCGCCATCGGACCCACCACCGCCACCGACCTCGGGGTGCGGCTGCTGCGCGCCGCTCCGGTGCTGCCCGAAGACGTGCCGCTGACGGATGCCATCACCGAACTCGACGCCGCCTTTCACACGGCAGAGGACAAGACCGAACGGCTCACCGAGCTGTACCGGCGGCTTCCGGCATCGACGGCCCGTCCCGCGGTGGCCGCCGCCCTTGCCGACGTCGATCAGCAGGTCGATCTCGCCCTGAGCTGGTACGAGTCGCTGCGCGACGACTTGCGCGCCGAAGGGGATGCCCTGGTACGCGATGGCCTCGATGTCGACGCGGTCGCGGCACTCATGCTGATGAACCGCGACGAGGACAACGTCGACGAGTTCGTCGCCACTTATCGCAAACGGCGCGCCGACGGCGCCTCTCCCGCCGAAGCGGTGGAGTACGCCCTCACCGGGTTGCGCGATCCCACAGAAGTGCGCCGGGTGAAGGCCGTTGCAGCCGAACTCGGTCTGCCGGTGTCGATCGCCGTCGCCCTGCTGCGCCGGCGCGACGACGGCATCGCGGTGTACCGGGGACTCCTCGACCAACTCTCCGCGCACGGCGTGGACAACGAGGCCCGCCGCGCCGTAGCCGGGGTGCTGGCAATCTCGCTCGAACCGAGCCGGGCGGTGGAGCGCTGGCTGGAGGCGCGCCGCGCCCTGGAAGCACTCGGACTCGACGGCTCCTACGCCGACATCGCCGCCGCCTTCGGGGCCTCCGACGGACGTGGGCCGCGCCGGTTCGCCCTTGCCTACGCCGCCCAGCGGCAGTCGCTGGCGCGATCCGAGATCGACGACGCCGACCGCTTCGCCCCGGAGTTGGCCCACGAGGGCACCTCGCGACGCAGGGACAGCTGGACCGGTGAAGAGATCCCGGCGACCTATGGCTCGTTCGACCCCTTCACCTTCTTCTATCACCACTGGGTGATCACCCGGGGAGCTTCGGGAACGATGGGGTGGGAGCCGGTGTATCGGGACAACTCCTGGGGCGGCAACCGGTCCTCGTGGTGGGGAGGGTTCGGCGGCGGTGGCGGATTCGGAGGCGGATCCGGGGGCGGCTCGAGCTGGGGGTCGTCGTCGAGCGGGGGTGGGTTCGGTGGGTTCGGTGGCGGCGGATTCGGTGGCGGCGGGGGCGGAGGCGGCGGAGGGGGCGGCGGCGGATCGTCCGGCGGCAGCGGATGGTGAGCGCGCCGATCGCCAGCCCGGCCAACCCGCGCATCAAGGCACTGGTCCGGCTGCGCGACCGGGCGGAGCGCGATGCCACCGGGCGCTTCGCCATCGAGGGATACCGCGAGCTGCGCCGCGCCCTGGATGCTGCCGTGGAGGTCGAGACGCTCTTCGTCTGCCCCGATCTCTACCTGGGGCACAACGAG
>CAYTTU010000251.1:0-3161 GCA_964440905.1 uncultured Acidimicrobiia bacterium
AGGCCCCATCCGTTTTCGAACCAGTCCATCTCCTCGTCCTCCTCGCGCGCTCTAGGTGAAGATCAGGAAACCCACGACCAGGAGCACCGCGCCGACGAACAGACCGGCGGCATACTCCTGAATCCGTCCCGACGTCGTGTATCGCACCGCGTCCCCGGCCTCGCCGGTCACCGACGCTGCCGCGTTGAAAGCCATGTCGATGCCGCGCTGGTCGATCCCGTGATAGACGATGCGCGACAAGAACAATGAGACTGCTCCGAAGGCGTTGACCACGCCGTCGAGAATGTAGGTGTTGGTCCAGTTGGTGAACCGGGCGATCGGACCCCGGATCGGGCCGACCACACCCTTGTAGTACAGGTCGTCGATGTAGTACTTGTTCTCCAGCAGCGGATACAGGACCGGGATCTGGAACCGATCGCGCTCGGCCTGGGTCGCCCGATCCGGCTTCCACAGCCGAGTGCCGGCGAGGATGCCCGCGAGCGCCACCGCCAGGCCGATCCCGGCGAGGCCGAAGTTGATCGCCTCGGCGTGGTGATCGCCCATGGCATTGGGTCGCGCCGCCACCCAATCCGTGAATCCGGTGTAGATGCCGGGCATGTTGGCGAACCCGGCGATCATCGCGAGCACCCCAAGACCGATGAGCGGGTATGTCATCACCCGCGGTGACTCATGCGGGTGGGCGTGCCCCTTGTATTCGCCGAAGAAGGTGAGATACACCGCCCGCGACATGTAGAAGGCGGTGATGAACGCCCCGGCGATGGCGAGGGCGAGCACCACGGTCGCCAGGGTGCCGCCGCCATGGCTTGCGTCGTAGGAGATCGAGGCGAGGATCTCGTCCTTCGACCAGAACCCGGCCAACGGGAAGATCCCAGCCAGGGCCAGCGACCCGATGAGGAAGGTGCGATAGGTCCACGGCATGTACTTGCGCAGCCCTCCCATGTCGCTCATGTTGTTGGAGTGCACCGCGTGGATCACCGACCCGGCGCACAGGAACAACAGGCCCTTGAAGAAGGCGTGGGTGAAGAGGTGGAACAGACCTGCGGTGTACGCCCCGGCCCCCATGGCGGCGACCATGTATCCCAGTTGCGACAGGGTCGAATAGGCCAGCACCTTCTTGATGTCGTCCTGCACCAGGGCAATCAGTCCGGTGAGGAACAGAGTCAGCGCCCCGATGACGATCATCACGGCCTTGACGTCGACCGCGAACCCCTCGGTCTGGAACAGCGGGAACATCCGACCGATCAGATACACCCCGGCGGTGACCATGGTGGCGGCGTGCATCAGCGATGACACCGGTGTGGGACCGGCCATGGCGTCGGGGAGCCAGACGTGGAGCGGGAACTGGGCGCTCTTGCCCATCGCCCCGATGAACAGTGCCAGTCCTGCCCAGAACGCCACCTGGGCCAGGGCGGAATCCCCGGAGACGACCGCCTCGAGGATGTCGGAGAAGCGGAACGACCCCACGGTCACCCCAATGATGATCACGCCGACGAAGAGACCGATGTCGGCGATCTTGTTCACGAGGAACGCCTTGTTGCCGGCGTCGACGTTGGCGTGATCCTCCCAGTAGTGGGCGATGAGCAGGTACGAGGCGAGGCCGACCCCCTCCCACCCCACGATCAGCTGGATGAGGTTGGGGGCCGAGACCAGGACCAGCATCGAGCCGGCGAAAAGGGTGAAGGCGGCAAAGAACCAGGTGAAGCGGATGTCGCCCTTCATGTAGCCCTTGGCGTAGGTGAACACCGCCAGGCCGACGACGCCGACGACGGCATACATCATGATCGAGAGACCGTCGACCACCCATCCCCACTCGAGTGTGAGCGGCCCGATGGTGCCGATCTCCACCGCGCCCTCGTAGTAGATCCCCTCGGTGGCGTTCATCACGAACAGGGCGACGCCGTACACCGCCACGAAGAGCATCGCCGCCTCGGCCAGTTCCCAGCCCTTGGCGGGGAGCCGCTTGCCGAAGAACACGATGAAGACCATCAGCACCAACGGCACCAACGGAATCAGCCAGGCCCAATGGGCGAGCACCCCACCGTCGGAGAGGTGGGCCGCCTCGTGACCCTCCCCGGCGAGTGCAAGAAGTGTGAGGGCGCTCACCATTTGAGGAGATCCAGTTCGTCGACGTTGGCCGAGGCGCGATTGCGGAAGATCAGCACCACGATCGCCAGTCCGATTCCGACCTCAGCGGCGGCGATGGTGATCACGAACAACGCAAAGACCTGGCCCGACACCAGGGCGTCCTGAACGTACTGGCCGAAGGCCACCAGGTTGATGTTGACCGCGGTGAGCATCAGTTCGATGGAGAGCAGCACCAGCACCGCGTTGCGTCGCACCAGCACGCCGTAGATGCCGATGGAGAACATCAAAGCCGCCAGGATCAGGAACTGGTTGACGATCATTCCGGGTCCTTCCGGGCGAGCACGATCCCGCCGATCAGGGCGGCGAGAAGCACGAACGACACCACCTCGAAGGGAATCACGAACCGATTGAACAGCACCTCGCCGATGTCGCCCGCACGGGCGACACCCTCGGGCATCGGCTCGTCCTTGAAGGAAGCGGTCGTGACCGTGGCGATGGTGGCGAAGGTGCCCACGGCCACCACCAGCGCCGGCCAGCGCCTCTTGTGGTCGAGGCGCACCGAGTCCACCTTGGTGGGGGCCCGGGTGATCATGATCCCGAACAGGAAGAGCACCACCACCGCTCCGATGTAGACCAGGACCACGGTCCAGGCGACGAACTCGGCGCCGAGCATCAGGAACAGGGCGGCGGCGCCGGCCAGGGCCACCACGAGCATGAGCGCGGCGTGCACCACATTGCGACTGATGACCACCATCACGGAGGCGCCCACCATGGCCAGGGCGATCACCAGGAAGACCACGTTGCGGGCGTCGGCGATCCAGTCTGTGAACTGCATCACTTGCTCTCCAGCGCCGGGGGCTTGGGAACCGTCTTGAGCCAATCGGTGAGCCTCTCCTTGTCGTGGAGCAGGCTGGAGATCGATCCCTCGGAGTACTCGTACTCCGGAGACCAGAACAGGGCGTCGAAGGGGCACACCTCGACGCAGATGCCGCAGTACATGCACAGGGCGTAGTCGATGTCGAAGCGATCCAGGGTGGCCCGGCTGCGCGGCTTGCCGCCCGGCTTCGACGGCGGCT
>CAYTTU010000252.1:0-3778 GCA_964440905.1 uncultured Acidimicrobiia bacterium
GGTGGTCTCGGGAACAGTGGTGGTGGTCTCGGGAACAGTGGTGGTGGTGGTTGTACCGCTGACGTCTCCGGGTGGGGCACAAGCCACCGAGGCCGTCCCGATGGTGTCGCCAGAACCGACGTCCACGAGGAGGTTGCTCCCGGGGCCGCCGTCGAATACGTCGCTATTGGCCCCGCCGACGAGGGTGTCGTCGCCGTCGCCTCCAGCCAGTTGATCTGGCCCGTTGCCGCCGTCGAGGCTGTCCTTCCCCGACCCACCGGAAAGCTGATCGGCGCCACCCTCACCGAACACGGTGTCGTCTCCCGCCCCGGCGGCGACGCAGTCGGCGCCACCGCCGCTGTAGATCGTGTCGGGACCTCCTCCGGAGAGGATCGTGTCGGTTCCGCCCAGGGTGATGATCTCGTCGGCGCCGCTCCCGGTGATGACCTGGTTGTTGCCGGCTCCCGCTTCGACGTGGTTGTTGCCGTCTCCGGCGTCGATCGTGTCGGCACCACCTCCGGATGTGATCTGATCGGCACCCGATCCGGTGATGATCGTGTTTGCTCCGCCACTGGCGATGATCAGATTGTCCCCGTCGCCGGCGTCGATGATGTCGGCTGCCGAACCGCCGGTGATCGTGTCGTGGCCGCCTCCCGCCCGTACGTGATTGCTGCCACCACCGAGAGTGATGGTGTTGTCACCGCCTCCACCGGCACACACCACGTCGTTGCCACCGCCGGCATCGATCGAGTCGCTCCCACCCATCCCGAAGATGAGGTTGGCGCCGGAGGTGCCGGTGATGGTTTCGTTGCCCGCGGTGCCCTTGATCACGTTGTAGGTCACCGACTGGAACACGAAGCCGGATCCGGTGGGAACGGTGTCGGGGTCCAGGTCACACGCCTCGAGCGGCGCCGCCACCGCTGGTCGAATGCCGAATGTCATCATCGAGCAGAGCGCCACCACAGTCGCCGCGGCCGCGAACCGGCTGAGCTTCCTGAAGTCGTAGTAGCGGAGCGCCCACATGACTATCGGTTGGATCGTCGAGCTCGGCCCGGGCCCTTAGTTGTTTTGGGTATTTCGGCCCTATTGCAGATCCAGATTGTGTAAGAAATGTCGGCCAGAAAATGTCAAGCCGAGGCGTCGGACCGCGACTTCGTGACGACGCGGTGTACATCTGCGGCGATGATGGGAGTGCCTGCGGTGAATCCGGTGTGGTCGGGGATACGTCCATCGAAGCCAAGGACGACGCCACCCGCTTCGCGCACCATGAGGAATCCGGCCGCCACGTCCCATGGGGAGAGGTTGAACTCCCAATGGGCGTCGAAGCGTCCGCACGCCACCCAGGCGAGATCGATCGCCGCCGAACCGTTACGGCGCACCCCCTGGGCCACCTGGAGCACGGCCGTGACCGGACGCATGTACTCGGCGGCGCGCTGCCGGCGGTCATAGGCAAACCCCGTGGACACCAGAGCGCGTCGGAGTTCGGTGCAACCCGACACGGTGATCGGCGATCCGTCGCGGGTGGCGCCGCCGCCTCGCTCGGTCACGAACTCTTCTCCGCGAAATACGTCGCGCACCACCCCCAGCACCGCTTCGCCGTCCACCTCCAGTCCGATGGACACCGCCACCTGGGGGATTCCGTGCAGGAAGTTCACGGTCCCGTCGAGAGGGTCGACGATCCAGCGCCGCGACGACGCTGCCCCGGTGGCACCACCCTCCTCTGCGAGAATCTGGTCGCCGAGCCGGTGACCCTCGATCAGGCTGGTGATTGCGGCCTCGGCCTCGCGGTCGGCCGCGGTGACCGGGTCGACCTCTCCCTTGTAGTCCGCGCCGGCGAGTCGCCCGTGCCAGCCAAGGATGACCTCGGCTGCCGCCGCTGCCGCAGCGCGAGCGAGGTCGCGGTCGTTCACGCGGTGCATCGTAGGGACGAGTTCCGACTCTCTTGGCGTGCGCTTTCGTCGCCCGACTCCCGTCGCCCGACTCCCGAATCCGCAGTGTGGCGACTCCTGCGGGCGTCGGGTGTCGGGTGTCGGGAGTCACCCCGGAGCGGGAGAACATCACATCCACGCGGTTACCCTCGCACTCCAATGCGCCAGATCGGAGCCGTGCTCGCCTCGGCAATCCTCATGTGGGCGTCGTACCCCCCACTCGAGGTGGGGTTGCTCGTATTCGTCGCTCCGGCCCCCTTTCTGTGGGCGCTGCGTCGCGCCGCGTCGGCGCGCGAGGCGGGCTGGCTGGGGTTTCTTTGGGGCTTCGTGTTTTTCGGTTCGATGCTGTCGTGGATCGTCGTTCTTGGCATGGTCGCCTGGTTCCCCCTCACGCTGATCATGGGGCTGTGGTCCAGCCTCTACGCCCTGATCATGTTTCCGGCCCGCACCTGGTCGGTATGGCGCTGGTGGCTCACCGCCATCGGCGCCTGGTCGTTGATGGAATGGCTGCGCTCGGTTTGGCCGCTGGGGGGGTTTCCCTGGGGGTCGGCGGGTCACGCCATGGCCCCCCTCTCCTGGCCGCGTGCCGCGTCCCAGTGGTTCGGGGCGTCGGGCTGGACGGTTCTCGTCATCGGGGTGGCCGCAGGGATCGTCCTCACCCTGGACGACGAGCACGATCGCCGGCCGCTGGAGCTGGCGGTGGGACTGACGCTTGTCTTCTCGGTGCTCGGGGCGCTCTTCGTGCCCGACGCCGACGGACCATCGGTGCGCGTCGCGGTGGTCCAGGGCAATTCGCCGTGTCCCCGGGTGCACTGCGAGAACGAGAAGGTCCGGATCTATTCACGGCACATGGCGCTTACCTCCACCTGGGTACCCGCCGGGGGTGCCGACCTGGTGGTCTGGGGGGAGGACTCGTTCGGCGGGGACATCAACCCCACGTACAGCGAAGGAACCCGTAACGACATGGCCGCCCAGGCGGTACGCATCGGTGCCACGCTCATCGCCGGCGGTACCCGCCCAGCAGAGGTGGGGCGCTTCGACAACTACAACGTGGTCTTCGGCCCCAACGGCGAGATCATCGGCGAGTACAAGAAGCGCCATCCCGTGCCCTTCGGCGAGTTCGTTCCTTTCAGAAAGCTGCTCGAGTTCGTCCCCCAACTCGATCAGGTGCCCAACGACATGAACCGCGGCGATGGACCTGTGGTGTTCCCGATCGCGGTCGCCGAGGGGAGCGGGCTGTTCGGCTCGGTCATCTCGTTCGAGGCGGCGTTCGCCCGGACCATTCGCAGCGAGGTCCAGGCCGGAGCGCAGCTGATGGTGGTGGTCACCAATGAGGGGTCCTACGGCCGGGGGTCGGCATCCGATCAGTTGATCGGGATCGTGCGGATGTCGGCTGCTTCGCTCGGGGTCGACGTCGTCCACTCGGCGGTCACGGGGCGCTCCGCCATCATTCGCGCCGACGGGTCGGTGGCCGGCCAGACGGAGCTGTTCACCGAGGACGTGCTCCAGGGAACGGTCAACCTGCAGAGGTCGCGACGCACGGTCTACGCCGTTGCCGGGGACTGGCTGCAGGTGGTCAGCGTGCTGGTGGCGATCGGGGTGGCGGTGAACTCGTTCGGTGGTGTGGCCCGCGACTTCAGGATCAGGGCAAGGCACAGGCGCTAGGTCGGCGGCCTGCGGCCGCCTCCCGACTCCCGACTCCCGACTCCCGACTCCCGACTCCCGACTCCCGACTCCCGACTCTGGCGGCTGGCCTCCGACCTTCCGGTTCGGGCATCGGGTATCGGGTATCGGGTATCGGGCATCGGGCATCGGGCATCGGGCATCGGGTATCGGGTATCGGGCATCGGGCATCGGGTATCGGGTATCGG
>CAYTTU010000253.1:0-8095 GCA_964440905.1 uncultured Acidimicrobiia bacterium
GGGCGGCATGAGGTCCCGGGCCGCGGCCATCGGTGCCGCCCTCGTCGTCTTCACCGCCCTCCCGGTTTCGGCGGGGACCGGAGGGATCGAGATCGTCGGCGTCGACGCAACAGACCGACCCGACGTGTCGATCGTCGTCGCCCTTCCCGCCGATGTGGTGGCCACCTCTCCTGACGCCGCCGACTTCGCCGTGGTGGTGAACGGCTCCCGGGTGGATGCCGACGTCTACGCCCTGGTGCGCGATCCGATCGAACTGGTGATCGTGATGGACACCTCCGGGAGCATGGAGGGGCAGCCTTTGCAGCGAGCCCGTGCCGCGGCGCGCGACTTCGCCTCGGGTCTTCCCGATACGGTGCGGCTCGCCGTGGTGGGCTTCGGCGACCGGTCGGTGGCACTGACTCAGATGGGTGCCTCACCGGACGAGGTGACCACAGCCCTGAGCGGTCTCACCGCAACCGGCGAGACCGCGCTGTACGACGCGATGATCCAGGCCACCGGTCTGTTCTCGGGTGGGGATGCCCGTCGGGTGGTCGTCGTCCTCTCCGATGGAGGCGACACCGCCAGTCGCTCCAGCCTCGAGGATGCGGTGGCTGCCATCGCGGAATCCGGGGCGGAGGTGCGAGCCGTCGCCCTGCAGACCTCGGAGAGCGATGCGGCGGCACTGCGGACCCTGGCTCCGGGTGGCGTCATCACCGCCGATGGTGGGGACGCCCTTGCGGCCGCTTACGCCGAAGTCGCCAACGAACTCACCGGTCGCTACCGGTTGCGCTTCACTACCTTCGCCGGCGACGTGGAGGTGGACGTCTATGTCAACGGTCCCGGCGGCGTGCTCTCCGCCTCCCGCCGCATCGACCTGACGCAGGGCACCGCCACCGCGGGGGATCCGGCTCCTCCACCCCCGCCGGGTTTCGGCCCCCCACCCGAGCCGGTGGTCGTCGTCGCCGCCCCGGAGCGTCTTGCCGAGAACTGGGCACTCCCCGCCGGTATCGCCCTGGTGTTCGCGGGCGCCCTGGTCACCTTGTGGCTCATGCTGCGTTCCGGCAAGGAGGAGGAGGACGACTTCATCCCGATGGAGGCGATGGCGCCGGTTCCCAGTGGCCGGCGGGGGCTTCTCTCCAAAGCGGGGCTTCGGGCCCGGAAGCTCGGTGATGCGGTAGCGCGGCGCGGCAAGGCCGGGGCAATCGATAGCGCTCTGGACCGCGCCGGCCTGGCGATCCGCCCCGGCGAATTCGTCGTGGTCTCCGCCACCGGGGTCGTGGTGGGCGTCACGATGGGCCTGGTGCTTGCGGGATTGCCCGGGGCAATCTTGTTCGGCGCGGTCGCGGCTGCCCTGCCCCGCACGGTGCTGCGTACTCTCGCCGCCAGGCGCCGCCGGGCCTTTGCAGATCAACTCGAGGGGACGCTGCAGACGATCGCCGGGAGCCTGCGTGCCGGTTACGGCCTGGTGCAGGCCATCTCCACGGTTGCCGCCGAGTCGCCGAGCCCCACCTCGGTCGAATTCGAGCGGGTCGTGGTGGAAAACCGGGTGGGGCGGTCGATCGAGGACTCGCTGCGGGCGATGGCACGGCGCCTCGACGACGAGGACTTCGTGTGGGTCGTGGAGGCGATCGAGATCCAGCGCGAGGTGGGGGGCAATCTCGCTGAGGTGCTCGACACCGTCAGCGGAACCATTCGCGATCGCAACATGATCAGGCGCCAGATCCGCGCCCTCAGCGCCGAGGGACGGTTGTCCGCGTACATCCTCATCGGCCTCCCGTTCGTGATCGCCGGGCTCATCGCCACCATCAGCCCGGACTATCTGGCCGAACTGACCGATTCGACCATCGGTCGGATGTTGCTCGGCGGGGCCGCGGCGCTCATGTTTGCCGGAAGCATGTGGATCCGAAAGATTGTGAGGGTGGAATTCTGATGTTCGGTGTCCCACCTTATGTGATCGGAGGGGCGGCCCTGGTGGTGCTGGCTCTGCCAATGCTCGCATGGGGGGTGAGCGCCCCGCGCCGTATCGCCCCCACCGACCCGGGGGGCCTCGCCTTCGACAGCCGGCGCATCCAGTTGCGGGCGGGCTTCACGGAGCGGCTGGTTGTTCCCATGGCACGCGGGGTGGGGCATGTGGTCCGCCGCATGACCCCGGCCGGGTGGGTCGAGGCTCTCGACCGCCGCATCCGACTCGCCGGGTCCCCGGGTGCCTGGACCCTGGAACGGGCCCTTGCTGCCAAGTTCACCCTCGCCCTGCTCGGGGCGGTGGCGGCATACACCGCCGCCAAGGGGACCCTCGGGGTGAAGGCGGGGTTCACCCTCACCGGCTGGCTGCTGGGGTACCTGGCACCGGATGTGATCCTCCACGGCAAAGGCGCCGATCGCCAGGGCGTGATACTGCGCGAGCTCCCCGACACCCTCGATCAGCTGACGATCAGCGTCGAGGCCGGCCTGGGGTTCGACGCCGCTCTTGCACGGGTGGCGGCCACAGGAACTGGGCCGCTGGCCGAGGAACTCACCCGGGTGCTCGCCGAGATCAAGGTCGGAGTTCCCCGCACCGAGGCTCTGAAACGCCTGCTGAGCCGCACCGACGTCCACGAGTTGCGCCACTTCGTGCTGGCGCTGCAGCAGGCCGAGCAATTCGGACTGCCCGTGGCCCGGGTGCTGCGCATCCAGTCCGCCGAGTTGCGCTCCAAGCGCCGTCAGCGGGCCGAAGAGGCGGCGATGAAGATCCCGGTCAAGATCGTGTTCCCTTTGGTCGTCTGCATATTCCCTTCGCTGTTCGTGGTGCTGCTCGGTCCGGCGATGATCCGGGTGGCCCGGGTGTTGTTGTAGGGGCGACGGGCCAGGGGCGAGGCTTACGGGTTTGGAGTTAGGGGTTAGGGGTTAGTGGCTAGGGTCGCGGGGCATTGGGCTCCAAGAGTCTCTGGTCTCTGGCGTCCGGTCTCTGGCGTCCGGTCTCCAGTAGCGGTCGTTGAATGTGGAGGACGCGTGGGCCACGATGACATCGATGACCATCCCCGAGCCACCCTCGTGGGCTTCTCCGGCGCTGGCCGGGTTCCTGGGGCGCGCCGCCGCGGAACGCAATCTCTCCGAGCACACCCGCCAGGCGTATCGCCGCGACCTCGCCCAGTTCTTCGACTTCTGCGACCGGCTCGGAATCGGTGACTTCTCCGGGGTCGATCGCAGGGTGCTGCGCCGCTGGCAGGCCCAGCTCGCTACCAGGGGCTATGCGGCAGCATCGATAGCCCGCAAGGTGTCGGCGGTACGGGCGTTCTTCGCCGATGCTGCTCGTCGCGACCTGGTGCCGGTCGATCCGTCGATCGGGCTGCCGTCGCGCAAGAAGCCGGTGCGCCTGCCGCGGGCCCTGGGCGCCGGAACATTGGGGACCGCCCTGGACCAACTCGGCGGCGACGATCCGGTGTCGCTGCGCGATAGGGCGTTGCTGGAGGTCCTCTACGGGACCGGGCTGCGGGTGTCGGAGCTCGCCGGGCTGACTGTCCCCGCGGTGCGTGCCGAGCTGGTGCGGGTGACCGGGAAGGGGAACCGCACCCGGGTGATACCGCTCGCCGGTGAGGCGCGCAAGACCCTGGACCGTTATCTGGCAGCCGGTCGCCCCGCCTTGGCGGCAGCGGAATCGGGTGACGCACTGTGGGTCGGGGTCCGGGGGGGCCCCCTCGGCGTGCGGGGGATCCGCCGCGTGGCCCGCAGCCGTCTCGGGACGTTCCCGCATGCCCTGCGCCACTCCTTTGCCACCCATTTGCTGGAGGGCGGCGCCGACCTGCGCACCGTCCAGGAGCTTCTGGGGCACGTTGAACTGGGCACCACCCAGACTTACACTGCGGTGTCCCGCCACCACCTGAAGGCCACTTATGAGCGATCGCACCCGCGCGCCTGAGCCGACCGCGCGGGAGATCGGCGGTCTGTGGGTGGAATTCAAGGGAACGGCGAGCGCCCGGGCGCGCGAGGGGCTGATCATCCACTACTCGCCCCTGGTGAAGTTCGTCGCCGGACGCGTCGGCGTGGGATTGCCCCGCAACGTCGAGCAGTCGGACCTGATCTCGTACGGGATGTTCGGTTTGATCGACGCCATCGACAAGTTCGAGCCCGAACGCAACATCAAGTTCGAGACCTACGCGGTCAACCGGATCAAGGGCGCCATCCTGGACGAGCTGCGAGCACTGGACTGGGTGCCGCGCTCTGTGCGGGCCCGGGCACGGGAGATCCAGCGGTCCCTCGACGAATTGGAGCATCGGCTCAAGCGCTCCGCGACCGAGGACGAGCTCGCCGAGCACATGGGTATCCCGGTGAACACCCTGCAGACCCAGCTCGGGGAGATCGCCGGCCTGGGATTCGTTGCCCTCGACGAGCTATTGGATCCCGCGGAGCGCGGTTCGGCGACCCTGGCAGACTTGCTCGCCGACCCGAGGGCGACCGAGCCAGGGGGCCCGTTCGAGCAGCAGGAGACCCGTTTCTTCCTCACCGATGCGATCAGTCGCCTTCCCGAGCGGGAACGGTTGGTGGTCACCCTGTATTACTACGAAGGGCTGACCCTGGCCGAGATCGGCGATGTCCTCGGGGTGACCGAGTCGCGCATCTGCCAGATCCACACCAAGTCGGTGCTCAGCCTCCGCAACCGGATGATCGAGCCCGGGGTGGGCTGAACGGCTCTGTATCCCCCCGGTGGGCTACCATTCCGCCATCACACACGTCCGCCGCAGGTTTCCCGCGGTCGGGTAGCGCGCCGACGCGTCACCCGGGGACGCCATGAGCGAGATCGCTCTGAGGGCGGACGGAGGCACAACCGAAACAAGGAGACGATCAGGTGGCCGGTGTCACCATGAAAGAGCTGCTCGAAGCAGGGGTCCACTTCGGGCATCAGACCAGGCGTTGGGATCCCAAGATGCGCCCGTTCATCTTCTCGGAGCGCAACGGCATCCACATCATCGACCTCCGCCAGACCCTTACGGCGGCCAATCAGGCTGCCGAGTTCGTCAAGAATCTCGTCGCTGGGGGCGGATCGGTCCTGTTCATCGGGACCAAGAAGCAAGCCCAAGCGGTGGTGCGCGAGGCGGCGGAGCGGGCGGGGATGCCGTTCGTCAACGAGCGCTGGCTGGGCGGGATGCTGACCAACTTCACCACGATCCACAAACGCATCCTCTACATGCGCGAGCTGGAGCGGATGAACGAGTCCGGCGAGATGGATGCCCTTCCCAAGAAAGAGCGCCTGCGTCTGCGCCGCGAGCTGGAGAAGCTCCAGGCGGTGCTGGGCGGGGTGCGCGACCTGCACCGGGCCCCGGATGCGATCTTCATCATCGACGTGAAGACCGAGCACATTGCAGTCACGGAGGGGACTCGACTGGGGATTCCGATCATCGCCGTGGTCGATACCAACTGTGACCCGGACAACATTCAGTACGTGATCCCCGGGAACGACGACGCCATCCGCTCGGCGCAGCTCATGGCCGATCTGATGGCCGACGCCTGCCTCGCCGGAACCGAGATCGCCACTGCCCGGGGTAAGGACAAGGGCGGTGACGGCGATGGCTGAGATCACGCCGGGTCTGGTGGCGGCGCTCCGCAAGACGAGCGGTGCCGGGATGATGGATGCCAAGCGGGCCCTGGAGGAGTCGGGAGGAGACCCAGCCCGCGCCGCCGAGATTCTGCGCGAGAAGGGTCTGGCCTCGGCCAAGAAGCGCTCCGAACGCGCCACCGAGCAGGGCACCATCGGGCACTACTTGCACGTGCAAGCAGATCGGCCGGTGCTCGGGGTGCTGGTCGAGTTGTCCTCCGAGACCGACTTCGTCGCCAAGTCGGATGGCTTCCAGACCGCAGCCCGGGACATCGCCATGCACATCGCCGCCGCCCGCCCGCGCTGGGTGCGGCGCGAGGAGGTGCCTGCGCCGGTTTTGGACAAGGAGCGCGAACTCATCGCCGCTCAGGCGCGCCATGAGGGCAAGCCCGACAAGGTGATCGAGAAGATCGTCGATGGCCGCATCACCTCGTTCTACGAGGACAACGTTCTCTACGACCAGGTCTTCGTCAACCCGGAGAGATTCGAGGGCACCGTGGGCAAGATGGTCGAGTCGCTCGCCGCCACGATGGGCGAGAACATCGCGGTGCGCCGTTTCGCCCGGGTCGGCGTGGGCGAGGCAGCCGAATAGTGGCCCGCCGGGTAGCGCTCAAGCTCTCCGGCGAGTCGTTTGCCGATCCCGACACGGGGTACGGCATCGATCCCCGGACAGTGCAGCGTCTCGCAGAAGAAGTCGCCGAGGTGCATGGCGAGGGCCATCAGTTGGCCATCGTCGTCGGCGGCGGCAACATATTCCGCGGCCTCTCGTCGGCGGCGGCCGGCATGGATCGGGCTAACGCCGATTACATGGGGATGCTGGCCACCGTGATCAACGCCCTGGCGTTGCGCGATGCCCTGGAGCACGCCGGGGTGCCGACCCGGGTGCAGACGGCGATCACCATCGCCCAGGTGGCCGAGCCGTACATCCGCCTCCGGGCGATCCGCCATCTGGAGAAGGGACGGGCGGTCGTCTTCGCCGGTGGCACGGGCAACCCGTTCTTCACCACCGATACCACCGTGGCGCTGCGCGCCGCCGAGATCGGGGCCGACGCGGTACTCAAGGCGACTCGGGTCGACGGCGTCTACGACGCCGATCCCGAGACCAACCCCGGTGCCAAGCTTCTCACCGAACTGACCTACATGGAGGTCCTGGAGCGGGGTCTTCGGGTGATGGACAGCACCGCCATTACGATGTGCATGGACAACGACCTGCCCATCCGGGTGTTCAACATCACCGTTCCGGGGAACATCGCTCGCGCCGTCCGCGGCGAGCCGGTGGGTACCCTGGTTCGCTGAGAGGAGGACCGGTTGATCGACGATCTCCTCGGTGAGGCCGCGGCCAAGATGGATCAGGCTGTCCATCACGTCCAGTCGGAGTTCGGCACCGTGCGCACCGGCCGGGCCAATGCCGGGATTCTCCATCGGGTGATGGTGGACTACTACGGGTCGCCCACCCCCCTGCAGCAGCTCGCCTCGGTGGCGGTGCCCGAGCCCCAGCTCCTGGTCATCACCCCCTACGACCGGTCCTCGGTTCACGCCATAGAGAAGGCCATTCAGTCGTCGGATCTGGGGCTCAATCCCTCCAGCGATGGCACCATCCTGCGCCTGGTGTTCCCTCCGCTCAACGAGGAGCGGCGCCGCGAGCTGACCAAGCTGACTCGCCACATGGCCGAGGAGGGTCGCGTGGCGGTGCGCAACATCCGCCGCCACAGCAAGTCCGAGATGGAGGCGCTCGAAGGCGAGGTATCCGCCGACGAGATCCGCCGCGGGGAGTCCCGGCTCCAGGAGCTCACCGACGCCCACATCGGCAAGATCGACATGCTGGTGCAGCACAAGGAAGCTGAGCTGCTCGAAGTCTGAATCGAGGAGGGTCGTGAGCGACGGCGGCGACGGATTCGAAGTCCATCCCGGGGATCCGTGGCATCCGGGCTGGAGCGACGACGCGGTCGAGGACCCGTCGACCCCCCCGCAGCAGCCGGTCAGCACCCCGAAGGCGCCGAAGCGGCGCTGGTTCGGGAAGAAGCCCCGTCCGGAGGAACCCGAGTCCGCGTCCGAGGAGGATGAGGCCTACTCGGAGCCCCTGACCGATCCCCAGGCCCGGTTTCGCCCCGCCACACCACTCGTACCGGAGCCGACGCCAGTTGCCTCACCCGACCCTGACGGGAGCGACGAAGCACCGCCCCTCGAGCTGCCTGCCTGGGTGGGCGATGCAACGCTCGGCGCCGAAGTAGAGGCCGCCGGGTTCGAGGCGGCGTCAGTTGGGGTCACCTCCCCCAACTCCGCCTCCGAGGCCTTCGCCGGCGAGGCGGAGGAGGTCGCCGTCGAGCCGCCGGCGCCAGAGCCTGCGGCCGCCGAACCCGCGGCGCCCCCAGCAGCAGAACCGACCGCCTTCGAGGAGGTGGGGCGCCTCGAGGGGGAGCGCTCTGGCGAGGAGATCCCTTCGGCTGAGGCGCCCACGGAGGAGTTCACGGATCCCTTCGAAGAACTCCGTCGACTCGAGGCCGCGGCGGCAGCATCGCCTAGCGAGCCGGTGGCGAGCGAGCCGCT
>CAYTTU010000254.1:0-5075 GCA_964440905.1 uncultured Acidimicrobiia bacterium
CCAGGAACGCCCACGGCGATCAGTTGCTCGATCTGGCTGTCGTTCACCGAGAGCAGGAACTCGGTCGATCCAATGGCGGGGGCGACCGCCCCCGTGCCGTCGGCGCCATGACAGGATTCGCAGTTGGCGCGATAGATCTCCGCTCCCTGGGCGGCCAGGTATTCCTGTTGGGCGGTGCGAGCGTCGGCGCGCCGCGCCGGCTCGAACCAGCGGAACACCGGGAAGGCGAGGACGAACAGTCCCATCAGGATGAGTCCAGCCACCATCCACTTCTGGGTGGAGGTATCGAGGGCGGTCTGCTCGGGTGCGGGCTTGTTCATGTCAGGTGCAGCTTTCCCCGGTCGGCGGCTCGTCGATCGACTCGGCGGTGCCGGCGGGCGGTCCCTGAGTCACCGCACCGGTGTCCACCTCCACCACCCCGTCGTCGTTGACGGTCACTGCAAAGCGATCCATCCCCCGCGGCGCCGGGCCGGAGCGCACCTCGCCGGCGCGGTTGAACTTGGATCCGTGGCAAGCGCACTCGAACTCGCTCGAGTTCTCGCACCACGACACCCGGCAGCCCAGATGGGGGCACTTCTGCCACAGCGCCACGACCTCGTCCTCGATCTTGGTGAGGTAGCTCTGAGCGGACCGCACATAGAGTGCGGTGCCGGAGAACACGTCCGTCTCAGTAACCGTCTTGACCACGCCGCCCAGTCCCGACCCGGGTAGGGGGCGGAGCAGGTCCCACGACGTCCACGCCCCGGCGCAGCCGATCATCACTACCCCAGCCTTCCAGCCGCGGCTGAGGAACTCCCTGCGGTCGATTCCGTCACTCATAGCTCACCATGCCATTCGTTCCAAGGCCATACCCAGCCCCAGTTGGGGCCGCGGAAGGCGAATCCGATCAGCGTGAGCAGCACCCAGACCACCAGGAAGATGGTGAACGTGACCACCGCCACCTTGCGGGCCCGGGGATACAGGGCAGGGTTGCGATCCAGGTATGGCAGGGCGATCAGCCCCAACACGATCGCCCCGGGGACGAAGACCCCGGCCACGATGGGGTGGAACAGCGAGAGCAGCTCCTGGAGCGCGGCGAAATACCACGGCGCCTTCTCCGGATTCGGCGTCTCGAAGGGATTGGCCACCTCGCGCAACGGTGCATCGAATAGCAGCGACAGCACCAGGACGAAGAGAAGCACCCCCAGCGCTACCACGCCGTGGCGCACCAGTAGATGGGGCCACACCATCACCAGATCCTGATCGGCGGGCACCTTGCGCTCTCCCGAGGCGGGCTGACCGGGCACCACTCCCAGCACGCGCTTGTCCCCGACGACCCGGGGATCGCTATCGCTCACGCCTCACCTCCCTCGGCCTGATCCAGCATCGAATCCTTGCGCCACCTCCACAGATGGACCATGAGCAGCCCGACCATCAGCAGCGGGAGCACGGCGACGTGGAGCACGTAGAACCGCAGCAGGGTGGAGGCTCCCACCTGGTCGCCGCCGAGGAGCATGTCGCTCACTCCCCCGCCGATGAAGGGCACATAGTCCGCCATCGACGTTCCCACCGTGACCGCCCAGTAGGCCAACTGATCCCACGGGAGCAGGTAGCCGGTGAATGAGAGCAACAGAGTCAGGATCAGCAGCATCACCCCAATGACCCAGTTGAACTCGCGGGGCGACTTGTAGGCCCCCCGGTAGAACACCCGGGCCATGTGGGCCGCCACGGAGAGCACCATCAGGTGGGCCGACCAACGATGCACGTTGCGGATGAACTGCCCGAATGCCACCTCGGTCTGGATGGTCTGGATGTCGCCGTAAGCGCTGCCCGGCGACGGCAGGTAGAAGAACATCAGGTAGATGCCCGATGCGGTAAGCGAGGCGAGCAGAACGGTCGAGGCGACCCCGAGGTACCACGAGTACGAGAAGTGGATCTCGCGGCGGCGCACCTTCACGGGGTAGATGTGGAGCAGGAAGTTGGACCAGTGGCCGGCAGCCTGGTCGCGCTCGGTCTTGCGGTCCTGACTCCGAAAAATGGAGCGGCCCACCGTGGTGTCACGCAGCCTCACGCCTCGACCCCCGATCTCACCGGCACCGGCATCGGCAGCACCCCAACTCCCGACCAGGTCGACATCGACAGGGCCTTGGTGGGGCACCGCTCCACGCACAGCGCGCAACGGATGCACTTGGACTCGTCCAACAAGAGGGCGGTGCCGGCGGCCCCGGGCTCGAAGTCGGCCGCCGGGACGATTGAGATCAGATCGAACGGGCAGACGTCGACGCAGAGCCCGCACAGCACGCATATGTCCACGTCCAGCTGGATGTTGGAGAAACACCGCAGGCACCGCGACGCCTCGGCGCGGGCCTCGGCTTCGGTGAAACCCAACTCCACTTCGGCCAACCCGATGCGGCGGTCGGTGGGAAGGCTGGGTACCTCCTGGCGAGGGATGCGGTCGTAGAGGTCCGAGAGCCGGTGGAACGACCGCAGCGGCAGCAGCACCCCGGGCTGCTCGCGATCGGCGGGACCGCCAAAGGAACGGTGAATGTCGGCGGCGACCTTGCGTCCGTCGGCGATGGCATCGATCAGGTTGCGGGGCCCGTAGGCGGCATCGCCGGCGGCCCACACCCTGGGGAGTGAGGTGGCCATCGTCTTGTCGTCGATCTCGATGGTGCGGCGCGGCGACAGCTTCGGGCCGCTATCCCCGCCCAGCGCCTCGAGGTCGATCGCCTGGCCGATGGCAATGATCACCGTGTCGGCTTCCAGGGTCTCCTCGACCCCCACTTCGAAGGTGGGGGCGAACCGACCGGCAGCGTCGAACACCGAGAGCACCTTTACGGTGGTGAGCCCGGTGACCCGGCCGTCGGAGACCTCGATGCGCTGCGGGCCGCGGCGGTGCACGAAGCGAATGCCTTCGCGCATCGCCTCTTCGATCTCGAAGCCGGCAGCGGGCATCTCCTCGGGGCTCTCCAGGGCCACCACGGTGACCTGCTTGGCCCCGGCGCGCATCGCCGAGCGGGCCACGTCCACTGCTTCGGTGATCTCCAATTCACCCGGGGGCAGGTCGAACCCGGCGGCGGGGCGCTCCCCGTAGGCGGCAGCGCGCAAGGCGGTCCGGGCGGCGTCCATGGCGACGTTGCCTCCACCGATCACCACCACCTGATCGCCAACTTCTGCCTTGTAGCCCTGGTTGACGTTGATCAGGAACTCGATGGCCTTGAGCACCCCGTCCGCCTCATGACCGGGGATGTCCAGTCCGCGCCCCAGGGTGGCCCCCAGGGCCAGCATCACGCCGTCGTGGCGCTTGCGGAGTTCCTCGAGAGTGACCTCCCGGCCGAGGCGCGTGTTCATCTTTACCTCGACGCCGAGGGCAAGGATCGAATCGATCTCGGCCTGAACCAGGGCCCGGTCGAGGCGGTACTCAGGGATGCCGAGGACCATCATCCCGCCGAGGATCCCGGTGGCTTCGTAGACCGTCACCTGATAACCCCGGAGCCGAAGGTCGTGGGCGGCGGCGAGGCCGGCGGGGCCTCCCCCGACGATCCCGATCGACTCCTTGCGCTCGGGGCGGTCCACGGCCGCTAGCGGGCGCTCGTTGCCCGACTCGGGCCCGTACTTCTCGGTGACAAAACGCTTCAGGGCCCGAATGGCGATGGGGCTGTCCACCTCGCCGCGGCGGCAGGCGGTCTCGCAGGGGGCGGCGCACACTCGCCCGCAGACGCTGGCGAACGGGTTGGGGAGCCGGGCGGTGAGGTAGGCGGTGAGGTCGTCGCCTTCGGCGATGGCTGCGACGTAGGCGCCGGCGTTGGTGTGGACCGGACAGGCCGCCATACAGGGGATGTTGCGGTCGTAGTAGGTCAGATCGAGCTGCAGCCCCATCAGACCAGACCCTTGCGCTGCGCCAGGCGGAGACCGACGACCCCGACGATCATGGCCGCCCCCCACACCGCGCTCACCACGAGATCGCGCTGCAAGTCCGATCCCCCGGAGACGACACCGAGGCCAAGGATGAAGTCGGGGAGCCACACGGTGAACACCACGAAGTAGGCGAAAATGGCCATGCCTCGCAGCGAGGCGTTGAACCAGGTCACTTGGTCAACTCCCTCCGTCTCACCGACCGGCCAAACCTAGCCTCCGGGACCCCGACCCGCTCAGGGTATTTCGGCCCGCTGGCTGGGGCCGACCGCAACATCCGCCCGCGACTCCCGACTAGCCGGCCGGAGTTGCCCCGGGGGGCAGGAACACCACGAGCTTGCCGGTGATCTCGGGATGCGCCGGGTCCACCACCTCGTAGGTCCCGGTGGTGAGGGCGAAGAAGTAGAGCACGTCCTGCTTGCCGGGGCGGGTCACGGCGTGCACCTCGGTGCCCAGCGGCCGCAGCGGGTTACGCGAGGCGGGCGGAACCGCCGAGTAGGTGATGCCGAGGTGATGAAGCACATGATCGAGGTCGTCGATCGCCATGTCGCGATCGAACCCGTGGGCGGCCAGCTCGCTGTCGCTCATGTTGGGGATGTCCTCGGCGCTCAATGCCGGAAAGATCGCCCAGCGCAACTGCGAGGGGATCAGACCGAGCACCCGGAAGTGGTGCTCGTCGCTGTCGTGGTCCCGAAACACCAGCTTGATGAAACGACCGGCGGGGACATGGACCACCGCCGGGTCGTAACCGTCGTCGGTGGCATAGACGTTGACGACGAACTCCTCGGTCTCGAAGTCGGGGAGAACCGTTACCCGCTCTTCCACGCCGGCAGCCGGCCCGTTCGTGCCACCGTCGGAGCACGCCGCCACCACCGCCACCAGGGCGAGCGGCATCAGCCACCTAACCAGTTTCCGGTCCATGACCCCTCCGCAGCTAACGGATGGCACCGGAGCAATCCGGGCCATCACCCCTCGATTCGTACCAGGAGACGGTATCTGGCCGGGCGCGGCTACAGGCAGGGCCGGAAGGCCCGGGTGTCAGGTGTCAGAGGTCAGGTGTCAGATGTCAGGCTCGGAGCTTTGTGTGCCACCTGAGATCTGAGATCTGACATCTGAGATCCTCCCTCTCCCGGAAAAGCCTGGCGTCTGACCCAGGCCTATTCCCATTCAATGGTCGCCGG
>CAYTTU010000255.1:0-4523 GCA_964440905.1 uncultured Acidimicrobiia bacterium
CTCAGGGGCTGATGGGAGTCACCGACCTCGGTGAACTCGACGGGATGCTGTTCGTATTCGACGCCGACTCGACGAGCGGGTTCTGGATGAAGAACACTCTGATCCCGCTGGACATCGCCTTCTTCACCGCGGAGGGATTGCTGGTCGACCTGCTGCGCATGACGCCGTGCGAGGCCGACCCGTGCCCGATCTACCAACCCAGAGGTCCGTATCGCTACGCCATCGAGACGGAGATCGGACGCTGGGATGCGATCGATCAACCCTCACTGGTCGTGGACGGGGGCTAACAACCCCAAGGTGCCCTCCAGCGACGGCCGAGGCGCGGTAACGCCCGCGACGACCCGCCTACAGGTTCTTGAGCAGGTTCGCCAGGGCGAGCAGGATTCCGCCGACGGTGAGGGAGAGGACTGCGGTGTCGACTTTGACGTCGAAGACATCGGTGTAGTAGGCGAGCGCCCCAAACGCGATCAACAACACCGAGATGACGAAGACGATGACCGTGGGGGCACTGAGGTTCAATCCGTTGCGTCGAGCCATGAGGCCTTCCTTGGATGGACTACTTACAGCGTAGTCGTACCTCGGCGGCCCCGGTGCCTCTCGGCGGCTGATGGGATTTCGCGCTCTGCAGAGTTCCGGATGAGCGCCAGGAAGCCCGTCGAGTCTGAGTCGCTCGAGCGCCAGTGATACCCAGGGCAGCGATGCGCTCCAGGTGGTAAAAAGGAGGGGCATCCCGTTCCAGGGATGACCGATGCTTCCAGGGGGTGGACATGGCATTGGATGTGGTTCTCGTCATTGCACTGGTGCTGGCGGTCGGATTGATCGTTTGGCTGGTGATCGAGCGGCGTCGACCCGCGTTCCGCGCCACGGCGTTCGCCGAGGCCAGCTCGGAAGGTTGGTCCCGTTCGGAGTCGGGCCGGTTCCTCTTCATGACGATGCCCAGATCCAGCGAGGCCGAGAGGCTTGGCAGCACCGAGTTCTTCTTCTACGGGGAGTTCGACACCACGCTGGAGCCGGACGCCTGGAAGGCCTACCTCTACGACCCTCTCCGGGTGCTGCGCGCCGAAGGGGTGCCGCTCCCGTCGCGTCGCCTCCACATCACCATGGTCAAGCTGCACGGAGACGGCACGGATCCGTCGGAGGAGTACGTCGCGATGGTGCGGGAGCGCGACGAAGTGACCAGACGACTTATCGACTCCCACGGGGCTCCTGAGCGCGACATCGTGATCACGACCACCATCGTGGGCCACGAGAACGGTCTCAATCCGCGGGTGGTGCAAACCTACGCATAGCGGACCGCCGGGCGAGGACCCCGGGGAGGTCGCGCAGCGGTACCCGGGCCGCCTCGGCGCCGAGTGTGGCGGCGTGGTCTGCGCCGAGTTGCCGCTCCACGGCCGACCAGGTGGCGCGGGACTCGGGCTGTTCGGCCACCGCAATTACCAACCCCATCTCCTCGCGTAGATGCCTCGCCGCCGCCAGCACAAAGGCGGCATGAGTGGCGTCCCCCGTGGCGACGGCGAGTTCGCCGAGGGCCTCCAGGATCCGCGGGGCGTCGGGAATCACGTGGCTCACCGCAAGGTCCAGGGCGTCGACGAGCGCCACCTCGGCACGGGTGAGGTCGCCCTGCTCGAGACGGGCCTTCCCGAGGTGGCGCAGCGCCCAGGCAGCTCCGTTGGGTTGCCCGCGCTCCTGGAAGCGGTGCAATGCGTCTTCGAGGAGCCGTACTCCCTCGTCCGTATTCCCCCAACACATCTCGAGCTTGCCGCGATACGCCGCGCTCCACGCAGCGATGTCCTGGAACCCGTTGCGAGCAGCGATGTCGAGCGCTTCGCGTAGCGCCCGCCCCGCCTCATCGAGGCGTCCGCGATTGATCGATATCTCGGCCCAGGTGAGCAGGGCATCGGCTACCCCGTATTGGTCCTGGGTCTGCTTGCGCAGGCTCAGTGCTTCAGCGGCGTGACTTTCGGCGTCCTCGAGTCTGCCCTGGTCCTCGTCGATCAGGGCAAGGCCGGCAAGGATGGTGGAGACCTGGGACAGGTCCCCGCCACGGCGCGCCAGTGTTAGGGCCTCCTCGAACCCGCGTGCTGCCGTGGTCAGATCCCCGGCGCGATAGGGCAGGCTGACCATGGTGCGCAGTGCCGCAGCTGCGGTGACGAAATCGTCGGAGCGCTCGGCGATGTCCCGCGCCCGGCTCAAGTATGTCTCCGCGGCGGCGCGGTCGTCCTGGGTGACAGCCAGCTCTCCGGCACCGATCAGCGCCCTCACCACGAGCCCGGGTTCGGCGTCCCCGGCAGTCTCTAGGGCTGCGGCGAGCCACTCTCGTCCCTCTCCGACCAGACCCTGATGCATCCAGAAGATCCAGGCGTTGCCGGCGATCTCGAGGATGAGCCGCGCCTCGCCTTGCTGCAACGACCATCGCAGGGCGGCGCGGATATTGTCGTGTTCGGCGGCGACGCGCTCCATCCACCTGCCGTGATCAGGCTCCGCCTCGGGACCCTGCCGCAGGCTTGCGGCCACCTGCCGGGCATGGCTGCTCTGGACCTCCGCGGTACGCCCGCTGCTCTGCAGGATCTGCCACGCGTACAGGCGCACTGGTTCGAGGAAGTGGTATCGCCCGGACATTGCATCCTTGACGAGCATCGACTTCTCGGTGAGTCCGATCACCGCCTCCACCGGATCCGCGGTCACCGCGCTCACCGCGGTGACCGAGTCGAGTTCGAACCCGCCCCGGAACACCGAGAGTTCGGCAAACAGTCTCTGCTCCGTGTCGTCGAGCGTGCCGTAGCTCCACTCGAGAGTCCGCTCCAGCGTTTCGTGGCGGAGCGGTCCGGTACCTCCACCGAGGACGTTGATCCTCTCAGCGAGCCCGGCTGCGATCCGCTCCAGCGGGAGCGTTGCCAGCCTGCCCGCCGCCAACTCGATCGCCAGGGGCACCCCCTCGACCGATCGGCAGATCTGGGCGACATGGCGGCAGTTGGACGCATCGAGCTCGAACCCCGGCATGGTCAGCCGAGCCCGCTCGACGAACAGCTGGGCGGACTCCGATCGGCTTACCGACTCCGGTGACTCGAGGTCCTCGGCGCGGGGCAGCGACAGCGGCGGTATCGCGAAGGTCACCTCACCGGGCACCTTGAGGCGCTGTCGGCTCGTGGCGAGAACCTTCAGGCCATCGCAGCTTTCAAGGAGATGCGAGGTGACGAGTGCGCACGCCTCGATGAGATGCTCGCAGTTGTCTAGGACCAACAGCGCTCGTCCATCGGCGAAGCGGGCGGCCAAGGCGTCCAGCGGTCTACGGTCGTGCTCCTCGGGGATCCCAAGGGTGCGTGCAATCGACGCCGCGACCAGAGTGCCGTCCGACAGCGATGCCAGTTCCGCCAACCACACCCCGTCGGCGAACTCGCCCGCCATGCGCCGGGCCACCTCGATGGCAAGCCGGCTCTTGCCGGAACCGCCCAGACCGACGAAGGTCGTCAGGCGCGACTCGCGTATCAGGGCAACAGCCCGGTCCATCTGCGGGGCGCGCCCCACGAAGCTGGTGAGCGAAGCCGGCAGGTTGTGGGTGAACGCCTCGACGGCCCGCAGTGCGGGGAAATCGGTGGGGAGTCCAGGCGCCTCCACCTGCAGAAGCTCCACCGGGTCTGTCGTCCCCCGGAGGAGGAAGGTACCTAGCCGGCGCAGCGTGACCCCGGAAGGAGTCACCCCAAGGTCCTCCCTGGTATCTCCCGTGATGCACAACTGATTGCCATGGATCGCTGCGAGGACTCGAGCGCACACCGCCACTGCGAGGCCGAAGTAGTCGTGATCGCGGTGAATCGCCTCGCCGGTGTGGAGGGCGGTTCGGACCCGGAGGGGATGGTCGGCGCCCGACGTCGCGAGAAGCGCTCGCTGAAAATCGATCGCGGCTTCGAGCGCGGCGGATGCGGATGTGAAGACCGCAAGGGCACCGTCGCCCGTGCCCTTCACCAGCGTCCCCCCGTGAGCCGACAGTTGTTCGCGCAGAATCCGATCGTGGGCCGCAGTGGCCGCGGCGGCGAACTCGGGGGCGGTGTCCCACAGTGGGGTAGACCCCTCGATGTCGGTGAACAGGAAGGTGAGCCGACCGGCGGGAGGCTCGGTCATCCGCTCAACTTACCCCGAGTGCCGGATCCGGGACGGGATGGCGTCCTGCCGTCTCGGTCCGAGACGAGTGACGGCGGCTTCGCTAGGTTCTTCCCTGCCTCGAGCGAGAGGACCTGTGGCGCAACGCATCGTTCCCATGATCGCCTACCAGGATGCCGTGGCCGCCATCGACTTCCTGACGAGGGCCTTCGGGTTCACCGAGGACGCGTCGCAGCGCTACACCAACGAGGACGGCTCGATCGGGCACGCCGAACTGGAGATGGGCGATGACCGGATCATGCTGTCCACCCCGAATCCGGACTACGAGGGCCCGGCACGGCACCGGGAACACTGCGAGTCGGCGCGGCGCTGGCTGGACAACCCGTGGGTGATCGACGGGGTGTTCGTCCAGGTCGACGACGTCGAGG
>CAYTTU010000256.1:0-3847 GCA_964440905.1 uncultured Acidimicrobiia bacterium
CACCACGAGACCGGGCATCTCCAACTCGAAGAAGGTGCGCCAGGACGGAATCAACAGGATCAGCGCGTAGATGGTCGCCATTGCGCCTACCAGCACCCGGCGTCCCGGGTTGAGCGGGCGGGCATTGATGATGAGGGCGAATAGCCCGATCGAGACCAGCACCAGAGTCGCCAGCGTGCGCGACTGGAGCAGGCCCACCCCCTCGGAGATGGCCAATTCATAGGCGGCATAGGTGGCGGCAGCAGCGAGGGCTCCCACCGGGATGGCAAATCGCATCACCCGTTTGACGAAACCGGGGCGGGCCCGGGCGGCCGTCGGCGCCAGCGCCAGGGCGAAGGCGGGGGCGCCGATGGTGATGGTCCCGATGAGCGTCATGTGGCGGGGCACGAAGGGGAATGGCGTGAGGAAGATCCCGACGAGCACCGCAAACAAGAACGAGTACACCGTCTTGACGACGAACAGGTTGGCGACCCGTTCAATGTTGGCGATCACCCGCCGCCCCTCGGCGACCACCGCGGGAAGGGTGGCAAAGTTGCCATCGAGCAGCACCACCTGGCTTACGGCGCGTGACGCCGGCGACCCGGCACCCATGGCGATGGCGATGTCCGCCTTCTTCAGCGCGAGGACATCGTTGACCCCGTCCCCGGTCATGGCGACCGTGTGGCCGGCCAGTTGCAGGGCGGCAATCATGTCGCGCTTCTGATGCGGGGTGACCCGCCCGAACACCTGCCCCTCCTCGACGGCGCGCTGCAGCGCTGCTGGGTCGTCCGGCAGATTGCGACCGTCCACGACCCGGCCGGTGAGTCCGACGGACCGGGCGATGGCGGCGACGGTGTCAGGATGATCGCCGGAGATCACCTTGGGACTCACCCCTTGGGCGATGAAGTACCCCACGGTGTCGGTCGCCTCGGGGCGCACCACGTCTCTGAGGGTGATCAGGCCGACCGCCTCCAAAGCGGCGGGCAGGGCATCGCTCTCGAGACCGGCCGCGGTCACGGCGAGTACGAGCACCCGGCTTCCGGCGGCAGCCGCATCGCTCACCAATCCGCCGAGGGTGGCGTCGTATGGGACCACCATCTCCGGGGCGCCGATCACCCAGGTTCCGAGGCTGCCGAAGTCGGCGGCACTCCACTTGCGCGCCGAGGAGAAGGGGACCACCCGGCGGGAGCGCCAACCCGCCGGGGCGGGAAAAGCGGCGGCAATGGCGCGCATGGTGGCGTTGGGACTGGGATCGGCCCCGGCCACCGCGCCGAGTCCAGACTCCACATCGATGCGGTCGGTGAGCAGTTGCAGGGTCTCCACCGACAGCCGTCCCTCGGTGAGAGTCCCCGTCTTATCGAAGCACACCACGTCGGCCCGGGCGAGCATCTCCAGGGCGGGCAGTTCCTGCACCAGGGTGTGGCGACGGCCGAGGCGGATCACTCCGACGGCAAACGCCACCGAAGTGAGCAGCACCAGTCCCTGGGGGATCATCGCCACCATTCCGCCCACGGCCACCCGGATCGCCTCCCGCAATTCCGGGTTGGCTCGAAACTGGCTCCAGATGAGGATCGCCATCGTCGGCACCATCACCCATCCGATGGCGGCGAGGATCCAGTCGATACCACGCCGAAGTTCCGAGCGAACCAGCGTGAACTTCTTGGCCTCAGCGGCGAGGCGGGCGGCATAGGCGTCGGGCCCAACGCGGCGCGCCTTGTACACCCCGGACCCGGCCGAAACGAACGACCCGGATAGGACCTGTTCGCCATGCTGCTTGGTCACCGGATCGGCCTCGCCGGTTAGCAACGACTCGTCGATCTCCAGTCCGTCGCTCGCGACGACGAGTCCGTCGACGACGATCTGATCACCCGAGGTGACGAACAGCAGATCGTCGAGCACCACCCGGTCGACGGAAACCTCCTGGCGGGTTCGGTCTCGGATCACGGTGGCCCGCGGGGTGGAGAGGAGGGCAAGGCGGTCGAGGGTGGCCTTGGCGCGCAACTCCTGGACGATGCCGATGAGGGCGTTGGCCACCAGCACCCCGCCGAACAGCGCATCCTGGAGAGGCGCCACCAAGATGATCACCGCCAGCAGCGCCCCGAGTAGGAGGTTGAAAAGCGTGAAGACGTTCGCCCGGACGATCTCGGCGACGGTGCGACTCGGGCCGGTGGGCACCCGGTTCACCGCACCTGCGGCGATCCTCTGGCGCACTTCGGCGGTGCTGAGGCCGTCGAGTGTTACGCCGCGGGTGGTAGTCATGAGCTCCCGCGGCCCAGGCTAGTCGCCGGGCTGCTTTCGACAGGGGGTGAGCGACCTATTCGCTCACCGTCAGGTCTGCGAGTGCCAGTACTCGGCGTTCTCTTTCGAACCGGTGAAGTTGTCGAACAGGATCGCCAACCCGAAGGCGATCACGACGATCGGCCAGATTGCGAAGTCGCGGTCGATCACCTCGAGGTCGCGCAACAGCATGAAGCCGCCGATCAGCACCAGGGTCAGCGGCCAGAACCACCCGCGCCGGTTGCCCGCCAGGGTTCCTATGAAGAGCCAGCCACCCAGGGTCAGCCACACCAGGGTCCACACCGAGATTTCAGGTACGGCCCCGAACTCCCGGAGGAGGAACAGCACACCGATCGTCACCAGGGCGAAACCGAAGAAGATGGGCTTGGGCGGGCGGTATTCGATGCTGGCCTTCATGGCTTTGAGGTTACTCCTGCGGCTCTGGCACCGTTGCTGTTGAGTGCCCCCGCCAGGATGTCCTTGCGCACCATCCCGGTGACCCGCCACCTGGGGTTGAGCGAAGGGCTGGCCGGTGTCGGCGGGGCGGGCTGGGCCTGGGCAGCCCGGCGGCGGGCCCGCTTCGACGGCGGCCGAACCGGGTTGGCCAGCAGGATGAAGGTGGGAGTCGACCGCACCCCGAAGGCCTGGGCAGCGCCCGCCACCCGCATCACGTCGAGTTTGACCACATGGGCCCGACCGGCGTACTCCTCGGCGAGCTCATCGACGATGCCCGACATCATCCGACACGGCTGGCAGTTGTCCTTCCACAGGTCCACCAGGACCGGGAGTCCCTCGGCGAGATAGCCGCGCAGCTCGTCGAGCGAGCCGACATGGGCGGCCTTGATGCGTCGTTTGAACATGCTGTTGCACCTTGTGGAGGAGTTCAAGGTGATGTTATCGGGCAGTCATTGGCTAATGGCTATTGGCTATTGGCGGTTGGCTAAGAGGCGATGGGCGATGAGCTTTCCGAACTCTGAACTCTGAACTCTGAACTCCGAACTCCGAACTCGCCCCTAGTGCGTCCTCCATCGCTTCGGTTTGACCCGGATCACCACGGGGTAACCGTCGGCGAACTGTTCCGAGGTGTAGCCGAGCCGTTTGATGTGGCTGGCGTACTTCTTCTGGTAGCCGCCGTGGTCGGTGCTGCGCGGTCCATCCACGATGCGTGCCTCGCCCTCGATGGTCACCACGTCGCCGCCCTCGTCTGAGTCAAGGTTGAGCGACACCCTGGGGTTGGCGGCGATGTTGCGCAACCGGGGAGCATCGGCGCGGCTGAAGATGAGGAACTCGTCGTTGTCGATCACGTACCACACCGGCGAGGCCTGCGGCTGCCCGTCGGGTCGCACCGTGGTGAGCCAGATGACGACGGCGTCGGCGAGGAGTGCGTCGGCATGGGGCGTGAGCATGAAAGGAGGTTAGGCGGCACTACTGCGCTGACCAGCCGTCCAGAGGCCCAAAGCTCCGCGTTACGCCCGCAGTCCTTCCAGTGCGTCCTTCAGCCCCACCGGTGACCGAACCGGGCGGCCCTCCAGATTGGTGGCGGCGGCGTGGATCGTCGCCTCGACGATCACCTCGTCACCGCGGCGGATCA
>CAYTTU010000257.1:0-3691 GCA_964440905.1 uncultured Acidimicrobiia bacterium
CTTGATGATCTCGGGGCGGGTGCCGAGTACCACGGCGACGCGTGCGGCGCCTCCCGCGGCGGACTCTTTGGAGCTCACGCTCCGATGTTACGGGGTGGCCCGCCTACCGCCTCGCTCAAGGTGTCGCGCCATGAGCGCAGCGGGGCGATCCCCGCGGCGTCGCGACGCTCCGATCCCAACACCGAGTAGCGGGGACGGGTGGCCCGGGTGGGGTAATCCTCGGTGCGGATCGGTCGAACCCGATCGGGATCTAGGTGCGCGGCGGCACAGGCAGCGCGGGCCAACTCGTGCCAGGTGGTTGCTCCGTCGTTGGTGAGGTGGAGCAGGCCGGTTACCCCCCGTCGCATTGCTTCGAGGGTGGCGGCGGCCAGGTCGGGGGCGAAGGTGGGACAGCCGATCTGATCGGCGACCACGTCGACCGGCCCCGCGGCAGCCCGGGCGACGATGGCGGTGACGAAATTGCGGTGGGTACCGGAGAACACCCACGAGGTGCGCACCACCAGAGCGCCGGGATGGGCGGCGAGGGCGGCGCGCTCCCCGGCCAACTTGGAGCGTCCATACGCATTGATCGGGCTGGTGGGGGAGGACTCGACGTAAGGGCTCTGACCGGCGCCGTCGAACACGTAGTCGGTGGAAAACGTGACGAAGGGGATGCCGCGGGCGGCGGCGAGTGCGGCCAATACCCCCACCGACTCCCCGTTCACCACGGTGGCCAGATCCTCTTGGTCCTCGGCGGCATCCACCGCGGTGAAGGCGCCGCAGTTGACGATTGCAGTCGGCGCCAGACGCTCCACCGCCGCGGCCAGGCTCCCCGGGTTCGCCAAATCGAGGACATCCCGGCCCGGAGTGAGGGCGTCCGGCACCAGAGCGAGGGTCGCCGTGCCCACCTGTCCGGTGGCTCCGGTGAGCAGCATCATTCGCCGACGATCTCCGACTGCTCGCCGAGCATCACGCTGACAAAGCCCGCCGGGGCGGTCCCCACCAGCCGGCTGTTGTGACCCAGCAACGAGGAGCGGACCCGCCATCCGGTGACCTCGGCGTTCTCCATGACGATCGAGGCCTCGATCACCGCGTCGGTGATGCGGCACCCATTGCCCACCGACGTCTCGGGTCCGATGGTGGATCCGGTGATGGTCACCCCATCGCCGATGACCGCCGGCCCGACGATGCGCGAGTCGATGACCCGCGACCCCGTCCCGAGGTGGATGGACCCGGTGATTTCGGTGTCGACGACCTCGCCGCGGATGTCGTGGCTCAGTGCGGCGATCACCAACCGCTGGGCGGCGAGCAGGTCGGCGCGGGTGCCGGTGTCCTTCCACCACCCGCTCACGATCGAAGCCCGCACGGTACGGCCGTGTTCCACCTGGTACTGGATGGCGTCGGTGATCTCCAACTCGCCGCGAGCCGACGGGCTGATGGCGTGGACCGCCTCGGCGATGGTGGAGTCGAACAGGTACACCCCGACCAAAGCCAGGTTCGACGGCGGCACCGATGGCTTCTCGACGAGCGCCCGGATGGTCCCGTCGGGGGCGATGTCGGCGACACCGAAGGCGGAGGGATTGTCCACCGGCGACAGCATGATCTGGCAGTTGGGCCGATGCTCCTCGAAGTCGCGCACCACATCGGCCACCCCACCCTTCACCAGGTTGTCGCCGAGATACATCAGGCAGTCGTCGCCGGCCACGAAGTCCAGGGCGATCATCAACGCGTGCGCCAGTCCGCGCGGGGAGTCCTGAAGTATGTAGGTGGGGGTGAATCCGATGCGCTTGGCGGAGCGATCGACCGCGGTGCGGATCGCTGCGCCGGTCTCCGGGGAGACCACGATGCCGACGTCGGTGACCCCGGCCTCCACCAGATCCTCGAGTCCGAACTCGATGATCGGTTTGTTGGCCACCGGGATCAATTGCTTTGCCATCGAGAAGGTGATCGGGCGAAGCCGGGATCCGGTTCCCCCGGCGAGCACCAGGCCTTTCATCGCTTCTCCCGGCGCAGTGGTTCCCACCAATCCCGGCGGGTGCGGTACCACTCGATGGTGGTGGCCAGGTGTTCGTCGAAGTCGTGCTCCGGCTTCCAGCCGAGGCGCCGCAGCTTTGACGAGTCGACGGCATAGCGCAGGTCGTGTCCCGGGCGGTCGGCGACGTGCTCGATGCTGGACTCGTCCTTGTCCAGAGCCTCGAGGATCCTCCGGGTTATGGCCATGTTGGTCATTTGATTGTCGGCCCCGATGTTGTAGATCTCTCCCGGCGTTCCCTCGTCGATGAGCAACGCGATCGCCCGGCAGTGGTCCATCACATGCAGCCAGTCTCGCTCGTTGCGGCCGTCCCCGTACAGCGGAACCGGGCGACCATCGAGCAGGTTGGTGACGAAGAGCGGGATCAGCTTCTCGGGGAACTGATAGGGCCCGAAGTTGTTGGTGCAGCGGGTCACGATCGCCCGGTAGCCGAACGTCACCGCATACGAACGGACCAGGAGGTCCGAGGCCGCCTTGGACGCCGAGTACGGGGAGGAGGGGTCGAGGGCACGGTCCTCGGCGGCGAAATCGGAGTCGAGCGACCCGTATACCTCGTCGGTCGACACGTGGAGGAATCGGGGCACGTCGTGGCGTCGGGCGGCATCGATGAGCACCCCGGTCCCGACCACGTTGGTCTCCAGGAACGCCGCAGGCCCCTCGATCGATCGGTCGACATGACTCTCGGCGGCGAAGTGGACCACGGTGTCGACGCCCTCCATGAGTGACTCGACCAGGGATCCATCGCGCACATCGCCGTGGACGAAGCGATGGCGGGGATCGGCATCGAGCTCGGCGACCGTGGCGGGCACCCCGGCGTAGGTGAGAGCGTCGAGGTTGGCCACCTCGGCGGAGGGGTCGGTCGCCAGGAGGTGACGGATGAAGTTGGACCCGATGAAACCGGCGCCTCCGGTCACCAGGTAGCGGCGGCTGCTCACTGCGACTCGAATCGGAAGGGCGTGGTGGCAGGGTCGAACGGTGGGTGGCGTCGATCGCGCTCGGACAGGATCGGCTCGGTGGTGATGCCCCAATCGATGGCGAGAGCGGGGTCGTCCCACCGAATGCCGCGCTCCGCCGTAGGGGAGTAGTAACCGCTCACCTTGTACAGCACCTCCGTGTTCGGCTCGAGGGTGATGAACCCGTGGGCAAAGCCGCTTGGTATCAGTACTTGCTTGTCGTCGTCGGAACTCAACTCGACAGCGACATTGTGAAGAAAGGTCGGCGACCCCGCCCGCAGGTCGACGGCGAAGTCGCGGATCCGGCCCCGGGACACCCGGATCAGCTTGGCCTGATCGTGCGGTGGGTCCTGATAGTGCAGCCCGCGCAGGGTGAATCGCTCGACGGACAACGAATGGTTGTCCTGGACGAAGTCGATCCCGGAGAACCACTCGACTCGAAACGTCTCGGAAAAGAAGCCCCGCCCGTCGCCGCGGCGGGGCGGGGACAGGGTGACGATCTCGGGGATGGAGGTGGGGGTGAGGTGCATTCCCACTGCCGCAGGTTACCCCGGGGTGATGGCTCGGCCACCTCGGGCGCATCGGACCGCAACCTCCCTTTAGGCTGACGCCGGGAGGTGCCTCTGAATCTGGTGGCGCTCAGCCGCATCAAGAACGAGATCGACATCGTCGAAGCCTTCGTGCGCCACACGGCAGCGTTGGTCGATGCCCATCTGATCCTGGACAA
>CAYTTU010000258.1:0-7244 GCA_964440905.1 uncultured Acidimicrobiia bacterium
AGCCAGCAGGGGCCGGACATGGTGTTTCCGCGTACCGAACCGATCTTCATTCGAGATCCGGAGCGTATGGCGGACATTGTTCGACGACCCTTCGATATCGTGATGGCTACCTTTTGGACTACTGCAGCACCGATTGCCGGATTCGCCGAGGCGACAGGTGCCACACCGGTCTATTTTGTGCAGGACTACGAGCCCGACTTTTACGCCGATGACGAACGACGCGCCGCGGCTCGAGCGACCTACGAGCTGATTCCGAACCGAGTTGTCAAGACACATCATCTCCAGGATCGGCTTCTGCATGAGGGAGGCTGGGCGTCGCGACGAATGAGACCTGGGATGAATCTCGACAATTTCTACCCTCGCCGTGCTTCCCTCGAGCGGCCGAGGAATGTGATCCTTGGTATGGCGCGACCAGATCCGCCTGTCGATAGACGCGGTCTGCAGGTGCTCATTGCGGTCTTCGAGGAGTTGCATCGGCGCCGGCCGCATCTCGAGCTAAAGGTGTTCGGCCCAGGAGAGGCATCGCTCTTCTCCTGTCCGGTAGATGCTCTCGGCACGATGGAGCCTTCGACGCTTCCTGAGCTCTACTCGACCTCGACCGTGTTCGTAGAGACGTCACGCACCCATGGCTTTGGGCGGACTGGCGTCGAAGCGATGGCCTGTGCAACGCCGTGCGTCCTGTCCGATAGTGGAGGAGTCTCCGAATACGCGCGGCACGCCGAGAACTGCTTGATAGTGCCCGTTGGTGATGTCCAGGCCACGGCCGAGGCCGTCCTATCGCTCCTGGACGACGAACCACGGAGGGAAGAGTTCTCGAATGCAGGAGTAGACACAGTTCGTCACTTCTCGGATCATCTCGCCGCCACCGATCTCGTCGATGCTTTCGGAGCATTCGTCGGTGACCAGCAAGGTGCGACGTGACCCTTGAGTGGCAAGCCGAGACGGGAGCCTTATCCCGCCTCATTGCCCGGGCATGGATCCCTGCCGCGGCATGCGTTGCAGTTCTCGGGATCTTCGTCCTCACCTGGAGGCTTGTCGTCCCAACACTTGGTATTGACGAGGTTGTCTACATCCAGACGGCAGAGACGTGGGATGCAGGCGGCGGATGGACTCTCCCGGGTCACCCTCCCCTGAGTCCCGTGTTTCTCTCCAAGATTGGTGCCCTCTTCGGGTTCGGCCTCGGTCCGATGCGGCTCGCGGGGATAGCTGTGGCCTTGGTGACTGCCGCCCTGATTACTTGGATAGGCACTCGCCTCGGAGGTAGGTGGGTCGGACTGGTCGCCGCGGCGGGGTGGCTCCTCCTGCCGCAGTCACCGGGTTCGATCGTGGTGCGACTCGATCGATACGCCGGGATCCATCAGATGATGGTGCTCGGCGTGACAGCAGCGACCGCGGCCGCGGTCCTCTGGACCAAGCGAGGCACGACGCGATGGGCGATCGCGGCGGGCTTCTTCCTCGGCCTCGGGGCAGCTTCCAAGATGTCCGCGCTGGTGCTTCTGCCGATCCTCGCTCTCGTCGGGGCGCGCGGTTCCAACACTGTCACTAAGCGAGTGGTTGACATCGCCGCCGCATACTTTGGATGTCTGGCAGCGCTGGTCCTGGCCTACGCGCCGCTCGGCGGTGCCGCTCTCGACGCGTTCACCGGCATGATCGAATTCCAGAGGGCCAACATCGCCGACGGACACCCACTCCTCATCGCGGGATCGGTCGTACTGCGGCACCCTTGGTGGTCGCACTGGTATTGGCAAGCCTCCTACCTGGGGTGGCCGCTCGTTCTGTTGATCTGGGGCCTCGCTGCGTGGGGACTGGTCGCCTCACGGCGGGACGATTCGGTACGCGTGGTCGCCGGAGCGCTCGCCTTGTTCACCTTGGCGTACACCCTTCTCCCCGTGAAGCTTCCGCACTACCACCTCGAGTTCGCACCCCTTCTCTTCATCATGGCGGCCATAGGAGCTCGCCATCTCTGGCGAGCGGCCTCGCGGCCGGAGTCACGGCAGCGGCTTGCGGCGCAGATCGTGGTGCTGGTCGCCCTCTTGCTCGCGAGCCTCTCGATGGCGCAAAACCTGGTGGAGGTAGCGCGAGTCGAGCGCTCGGACTACGCAGCAGCGTCCGACCTGATCAACCAGACCTTCCCGGAAGGCGGCCAGGTCCTCGTCTGGGGATGGGCCCGCGTACTGGCTCCCTATCTGAACGAGAACTTTGCGGTGGCCGGGGTTCTAGCGTCAGACCCGGTCGCTGTCGTTGTCGACCCGATCACTTCGGAACGTCAGCGCGGCACTCCCACAGAGGAGCTGGTCGTCGACTTGACCGCTGGCATGCGAGCGGTGACCGTTGACCGCCTCACCGTGTATATCGCGACGGAGGCGGACAGCGGATAGGGACGGTCGGTTGTGGCTTCCCCGTCTTCGACCGGCTCAACCCGGTTCCGTGCCCTCGGTCCCGTTCATCGGCTCCACCACCAGACCCTGCACGGCGTGACCGATCGTTCCGACGCGGTCGTACAGCTCACTCTGCGCCACACCGATGCCGTCGCCGTCGATGTCGGTGCGGGAGCGCAGGCACACCCACCCGTCCGGCGGGTAGCGATGCAGGTACACGGTGAGATCGGCGTTGATGAAGAGCCATCCGTGGGGCAGCACGCGGCTGAGCCCATTGCCGAAGTCGGACAGCGCCGCCACCGATTGGAACGGCGATGGAACCTCTCCCGCCACCAGCGGCACGGTCAGCCGCATCCACACCGTCGCCGGACCTGGCTCGTAGAAGTCGCCGTCGACGAACCGAGCCTCCACCGCCTTGGTGTGAAACCAATCTCCCCCGGCTTCGCGCATCTCGTACTCAACGAGACCCTCGGGCCCCGGAATCGCCGGGCGCCGCGAGTGGTCAGGTACGGCCATATCGGCCAACCGGATTCGCAACGCCGAAGCCCGGGCGACCGCGACCCCGTCGGCCTCCATCACCGCATCGATCACCTGGATGCGCCTGCCGGAGCGCACCACGGCGGTCGAGATGGCGAGCGGCCTGGTCGGGACCGGTCGCATCAAGTCGACGGTGAGCCGCACCGCCATCATCGGCGTCGCTGACGCCACCAGCTCGATCTGGCGGGCGAACAGCGCCGCCACTGGACCGCCGTGCAGAGCATCGTCGTACCAGCCCGCTCGAGCGACCGCAGATGGGAGGAACCGATCGCCGTCGGGCGTGAAGACGGCTTCGGTCATGAGGTGTAGCGGCGCAACTCCCGACGGGCCACGGAACGCTTATGCACCTCGTCGGGTCCGTCGGCGATCTGCAGGGTGCGGGCATGCGCATAGAGCGCCGCCAAGGGGAAGTCGTCGCTGACACCGGCGCCGCCCAGGGTCTGGATGCCGCGGTCGATCACCCACGTGGCCATGCGAGGCACCGCCACCTTGATCGCCGAAATCTCGATGCGGGCACCCTTGACGCCCACGGTGTCGATCAGCCATGCCGCTTTGAGCACCATGAGTCGGGCTTGTTCGATCTGGATGCGCGACTCGGCAATCCAGTCCTGCACCACCCCCTGCTCGGCCAGGGTCTTGCCGAAGGCCCGTCGCTCCAGGGCGCGCCGACACATGACGTCGAACGCCCGCTCCGCCATTCCGATCAAGCGCATGCAGTGGTGAATTCGCCCCGGTCCCAGACGGGCCTGGGCGATGGCGAAACCGCTCCCCTGCTCGCCGAGCAGATTGGTCTTGGGGACCCGCACCGCGTTGTACTGGATCTCAGCGTGCCCGCCCCGCTCTCGGTAGCCAAAGACGTTCACGTTGCGCACGATCTCCACCCCGGGGGCGTCCAATGGCACCAGCACCATGCTCTGACGGTGATAGGTGTCGGCGTCGGGGTCGGTGACCCCCATGACGATGGCGATCTTGCACCGCGTCGAGATCGCTCCACTCGACCACCACTTGCGGCCGTCAACGACGTAGTGATCGCCGTCGCTGCGGACGCTGGTTGCGATGTTGGTGGCATCCGACGAAGCAACATCGGGTTCAGTCATCGAGAACGCCGAGCGGATCTCGCCCTCGAGGAGGGGCACCAGCCACTCCTGTTGCTGCGCCTCGGTGCCGAACTCGGCGAGAATCTCCATGTTCCCGGTGTCCGGGGCGGCGCAATTGGTCGCCTCGGGAGCGATCCACGGGCTGCGCCCGGTGATCTCGGCGAGCGGGGCGTACTCCAGGACCGATAGTCCGGCTCCCCAGCGCGGATCAGGAAGGAACATGTTCCACAGGGCGCGCCGCCGGGCATCCGCCTTGAGCTCGTCGATGACGGCGGGGGTGAATGACGGATCGTGCCCTACCGCGGCCATCTGCTCGCCGTAGACCTGCTCGGCCGGATAGACCGCCTCGTCCATGAAGATCTGCAGGCGATCCTGCCAGTCGAGTGCCCTTTGAGTGAAGGCGAAGTCCATTGCCTGAAGTGTAAGTAGCCGGAGCCCGATACCCGATTCCCGATACCCGATCCGGAAACCAGAGGCCGGGGGCCGGAGACCGGAGGCCCGACGCCCGACGCCCGACGCCCGATACCCGATACCCGATCCGGAAACCGGAGACCGGAGACCTAACCCACAGCCGACAGCTAACAGCGCAGACCAGATCGCTCATTGCCCATCGTTCATCGCTCATCGCCCATTGCCCATCGCCCTGGTTCCTGGCTGACAGCTGTGAGCTGATAGCTGTCAGCTCACAGCTACCTACCATCCTCTCTCCGTGACCGACACCCGCGTCTGCTACCGCCACCCCGACCGCGCCACCAGGTTGGCGTGCTCCAACTGTGGGCGGCCGATCTGCGTGGAGTGTTCCCGGGATGCCGCCGTCGGCCAGAAGTGCCCCGACTGCTCCGCACCCGAGGGCCGGCACCGGGTGGTGACCGCGGCACAGATGCGCCGAGCGCGTGCCATGGTGCCGGTCACCTACACCCTGATCGCCATCAATCTGCTGGTGTTCGTAGCCGGCGAGTTCGACCCGGCGTTGGGGCGGCGCATGGTGCTCGACGGGGCCCACCTCCCCTCCCTGGTCGCGGCCGGGGAGTGGTGGCGGGCGCTCACCGCGGTCTTCCTCCACGGCGGCTTCACCCACATCCTGTTCAACATGTGGGCCCTCTATGTGTTCGGACCGGCACTGGAGCACCGCTTCGGCTCGGCACCATTTGGCGCGCTCTACCTCGCCGCGGGCATCAGCGGTAGCGCCCTGTATCAGGTGATGGGGCGCAACGTCTTCGCTGTCGGCGCTTCGGGAGCGATCTTCGGCCTCATGGGGGCGTTGCTCGCGGTCACCTTCGCCCAGCGCTACACCCCGGCGGGCCGGGCGATGTTCTCCCAGATCCTTCTGCTGCTCGCCATCAACCTCGCCATACCGTTCGCGGTGCCCAACGTCGCCTGGGAGGCGCATGTGGGCGGTCTCCTCGCCGGAGCCCTGGTGGGTTCAGCCTGGGAACGCATCCCGGCGGGTCGAGGCACCGGGCGGCGGAGGGTGGCCGTGGCCCTGGCGGCGGCGGTGGTGGGGATGGGCATCGTGCTGGTCGCCTGACGGCGACTGCGCACCGCCTTGAGCCGTGAGCCATGAGCCATGAGCCATGGGGCCTGGACTCCGGACTCAATGCCCATCGCCCGTCGCCCATCGCCCATCGCCCATCGCCCATCGCCCGAAGCTTCTAGCCTCCCTGTGTGCCGTCCGACCTTCTCGATGTCATCCGCGACTCGGTCATTGGGGGCGACGATGTGGTCGACGGACCCTTCGGCCCCCGTCGGGTCACCTACGCCGACTACACGGCGTCGGGGAGGTCGCTGGGATTCATCGAGGACTTCATCCGGGATCAGGTGCTCCCGCTGTACGCCAACACGCACACCGAGTCCTCGGGCACCGGCATGCAGACGACGCGGCTTCGTGAGGACGCCAGGGCGATCATCCGGCGCTGTGTCGGGGGGACCGAGGAGCACGCCGTGGTGTTCACCGGCAACGGTTCTACGGGCGCGATAGATCACATGGTGCGAGTTCTGGGGTTGCGGATTCCGGCGCAGCTCGAGGACCGCTACCGCCTGAGCGATTCGATTCCGGCCGCCGAGCGGCCGGTGGTGTTCATCGGGCCGTTCGAGCATCACTCCAACGAACTGGCCTGGCGAGAGTCGATCGCCGATCTGATCGTGATCCCGGAGGATTCCGACGGGCATGTCGATGTCGCCGCACTCACGGAAGCGCTGATCGCCCACGGCGACCGTCCGCTCAAGATCGGTTCGTTCTCGGCGGCAAGCAATGTCACCGGTATCACCACCGATACGGCCGCGGTGTCGTCGCTGTTGCATCGCCACGGAGCACTCGCCTTCTGGGACGTCGCCGCGGCGGCACCCTACGTGGGGATCACGATGGGATGCGTCGACCCCGACGACCCCGACTCCTACAAGGACGCCATCTTCATCAGCCCGCACAAGATGATCGGTGGACCGGGCACCCCCGGGGTCCTGGTCGCCCGCAAGGAGCTCTTCGCCAACCGGGTGCCCACGGTGCCCGGCGGTGGAACGGTGGCCTATGTCAATCCGGCCGAACACAGTTACATCACCGACATCGAACACCGCGAAGAGGGGGGCACGCCCAACATCGTGGGGGCGATCCGTTGCGGACTGGTGTTCGCCCTCAAGGAGGCGGTGGGAACCGACCAGATCCGGGAGCGAGAGGACTCGTTCATCCGCCGCGCCATCGGATCGTGGTCGGCAAACACCAACATCCGCATCCTGGGCAACCCCGACGCCGATCGGCTCTCCATCGTGTCCTTCGTGATAGAACACGGTGGCAAGCGGCTCCATCACAACTTCGTGGTGGCGCTGCTCAACGATCTGTTCGGGATCCAGAGCCGCGGCGGATGCTCCTGCGCCGGCCCCTACGGTCATCGCCTCCTCGGCATCGACATCGAGACCAGCCACGAGTACGAGCGGGAGATCGCCCGGGGATGTGAGCTGATCAAGCCGGGCTGGGTCCGGGTCAACTTCAACTACTTCATCGGCGAACAGACCTTCACCTTCATCCTCGATGCGGTGCACCTGGTGGCCAACCTGGGATGGAGGCTGCTCCCCTATTACCGGTTCGATCCAGCTACTGCCCTGTGGAGCCATGTGAATCGCGATCCGCACTCTGTGATGGGACTCGACGAGGTCGCTTTCACTGCCGAAGGAATCACCCACCCCGATAGGCGTCGCACCGAACCCGAGACTGCACTGGCGGAATATCTGGAGGTGGCGA
>CAYTTU010000259.1:0-28138 GCA_964440905.1 uncultured Acidimicrobiia bacterium
CTGCGCATCGCCGACATCCTGCGCGACGTGGAGATCCTCATCGAGGCGCGTCGCGAGGCGTTCGCCCTGGTGGCGGCCGACCCCGACCTCCGGGGCCACCGCGAACTCGCCGAGGAGACCAGCGCACTCCTCGGGGGATCCGAGGACTGGCTGTTCATCTCATGAGGATCATCGCCGGCACCGCCCGGGGGCGGCGTCTCAAGGCGCCCCGGGGCTTGGAGACCCGCCCGATGATGGACCGGGCCAAGGAGGCGGTGTTCTCGGCGTTGGGGGAGGGGGTCGTCGGGGCGGTGGTGCTCGACCTCTACGCCGGGTCGGGGGCGCTGGGGCTGGAGGCGCTGAGCCGGGGGGCGGCGGCGGCGACCTTTGTGGAATGGGGCCGGGAAGCCCGCGGCGCTTTGGCCGACAACCTGCGCACCACCGGCCTGCAGGGGGATGTGGTGGCGGCCAAGGTGGAGGACTACCTGGCAAGGCCCGGATCGCCGGTGACGCTGGCATTCGTTGACCCTCCGTATGACCTGCCACTACCGTCAGTGGAACAGGTGCTCGGCCTGCTGCTGCCCCGGCTCGCCACCGGAGCCGTGGTGGTGGTGCACCGCAGGGCGGGTAGCGGCGAACTGGCGCCCCCACCAGGCCTGGTGGTGGAGTGGCGGCGGCGGTACGGCGACGCAGAGATCACGCGGCTGGTGAAGGAGGAGCGGTGATCACGGCCCTGGTGCCCGGCAGTTTCGATCCGCCGACCAACGGCCACGTCGACGTGGTCTCCCGGTGCTCCTCGATATTCGACCGTGTGATGGTTGCGGTGGTGGCCAACCCCTCCAAGCAACCCCTTTTCACCATCGAGGAGCGCAGCGCCATGCTCAAGGAGTGCTGCCCCTGGGACAACGTCGATGTGGCCGGGTTCGATGGGCTGCTGGTGGACTTCGCCGCCGAGGTGGGAGCCTCGGTGATCGTGAAGGGACTGCGGGCCATGACGGACTTCGACTACGAGATCCAGCTCTCCCAAATGAACCGGCACCTCTCAGGGATCGTCACAATGTTCGTGGCGACCAAGCCGGAGTGGGGTTACATCTCGTCCTCGCTGGTCAAGGAGGTGTCCGCCCTGGGCGGCTCGGTGGATGAACTGGTCCCCAAGGTGGTCGCCCGGGCCCTGGCGGAGAGGAACGGAAAATGACCGACGAACTCGATCTGGGCCAGCAAGAGGTCAACCCGGTGCCCACCACCACCGGTGAGCTGCTCGAATTGGTCGACGAGCTGATCATCGCCGTCGAGGGTGCCCGCACGGTGCCGCTCTCCGGCAACGTGATGCTGGACCGCGAGCGGCTGCTCGACATGCTGTACCGGCTGCGCGACGACCTCCCCGAAGAGATGCGCGCGGCGCGCTGGATGGTCCGGGAACGCGAGGCGTTTGTCGCCCGGACCAACGAAAAGGCGCGCGAAATGCTGGAGAAGGCCCGGGAGCGGTCCGAGGAGCTGGTCACCGAGTCGTACATCGTCAAGGAAGCGGTCGAGGAGGCCAACGCCCTGGTGCGCCACGCCGAGGCCGAAGCCACTCGGATCCGCCTCGAGGCCGAGGACTACAGCGAGCAGGCCTTCGAGTCCACCGAAACGGTGCTCACCGACCTGCTCGGGCAGGTGCGCCGCTTCCGCTCCGAGCTGCACCAAGCACGCACGGAGAGCGGCGGCTGATGAGTGGAGTTCGGGAAGCGACGTTTCGGTTCCCGGTAGCCGACCTACTCGCCCACCCCGGAAACCGCCGCAGCCTGCTGGTCGAGGCGGTGGTCGACTGGGGCTTGGAGCTCACCTTGGTGGGACCGCAACTCACCGCCCCTCTGGTGCTGGAGTCGGCCTCCGGCGGCCTGGTGGTGCGAGGCGAGGTGGCCTCCACGGCGGTGCACACCTGCCACCGCTGCCTCAAGGAGTGGGCCGAGGACCTGGTGGTGCCGGTGTTGGAGGCTCTGGGGGTAGACGACGACCCCGACGGGTACCGCCTTTATGGGGACGTCGCCGACCTGGAACCGGTGCTGCGAGACGCTGTTTTGCTGGCGGTGCCCCTCTCACCCACCTGCCGGGAGGACTGTCGTGGACTTTGCGCCGTGTGCGGAGCCGACTTGAATGGCACCTCCTGCCCGGGGCATGACGACGAACCGGACTCTCCGTTTGCGCCGTTGCGCGGGTTGCTCGACAACTGATCACCGAAAGGGCCACCCATGGCCGTCCCCAAGAAGAAGATGTCCCGCTCCCGCACCAGGCAGCGCAAGGCGACCTGGAAGCTGGAGTCGCCTCACACCAACAAGTGCCCGCAGTGCGGCGCCGCCAAGCTGTCCCATCGGGTCTGCACCGCGTGTGGTTCCTACAAGGGCCGGGAGGCCATCCCCTCCTAGCGAGGTGAGGGCATGGCCCGCATAGCGCTCGACGCCATGGGCGGGGACAACGCTCCCGGCGAGATCGTTCTCGGCGCGCTCGATGCCACCGCCCGTGGTGCCGACGTGGTGCTGGTGGGCGACGAGTCGGCGATTCGTCCTCTGCTCACCGCCAACGGCGCCGACCTCCCCGTGGTTCATGCCCCCGAGACGATCGGCATGGCCGACGATCCTGCCGCAGCGATCCGGGAGAAGAAGGGCGCCTCGGTGACGGTGTGCGCCCGCCTGGTCGCCGAGGGCGAAGCGGCGGGAATGGTGTCCGCGGGTTCCACCGGCGCCGCCATGGCGGCGGCGGCGATCGTGATCGGCCGCATCCCCGGGGTGTCCCGTCCCGCCATCGCCACCATCTTCCCGCTGGGCACCCCCACCGTGGTGCTCGACGCCGGGGCCAATGTCGAGGTGAAGCCGGAGCACCTCGTCCAATTCGCGGTGATGGGGGCGGTATTCGCCGAGATCTACCTGGATCGGGAGTCACCCACGGTGGGCCTGCTCAACATCGGCGAGGAGGAGGGCAAGGGGCGCGACCTGGAGAAGGCGGCCCACGCCCTGATGCGCCAGAAGGTGGCCCGGTTCGTCGGCAACGTGGAGGGCCGCGACCTGGGCCGCGGGGTGGCCGACGTCTTCGTCACGGACGGCTTCACCGGCAACGTGCTGCTCAAGACCGCCGAGGGGGTCGCCCGGGTGGTCGGCCGCTTCGTGCTCGAGGGTCTCGCCGCCGACACCGACCCCGCGGTGCAGGAGGCGATCGCGGTGATCCTTCCCAAGATGATGGGTCTGCGGGAGAGGTTCGATCCCGAGGCCTACGGCGGTGCCCACCTCGTCGGAGTGAAGGGCACCGTGGTGATTGCCCACGGCTCCTCGTCGCGCCGCGCCATCGCCAATGCCGTGGTCATGGCCGGAGAAGGCGCCGAGCGCGGTCTGGTGGGCCGGATCCAAGCGGGAATCGGTGGCTGACTCCCCGGCGGCGGCAGTCGAGTCCGCTCTGGGCCACGAGTTCGGCGACCCCGATCTGCTCATCGAGGCGTTGACCCACCGCTCGCTGAGCGCCGAGGAACCCGGTGAGGCCTCCAACGAGCGGCTCGAGTTCCTCGGCGACGCGGTGCTCGGACTGGTGGTGGCCGAAGAACTGCACACCCGCTTCATCCTCACCGAGGGCGAGATGAGCATGGTGCGCGCTGCGGTGGTCAACGAGTCCACCCTTGCCGCCATCGCCACCGGGCTGGGACTCGGCCCGGCGCTGCGCCTCGGCAAGGGCGAGGATGCCTCCGGGGGCCGCACCAAGACCCAGATCCTCGCCGACGCCCTGGAGGCGGTGATCGGCGCCGTGTATCTCGATGCCGGGTTCAAGCGGGCCCGCAAGGTGATCCGGCGCCATTGGTCCGAGGTCATCGAGGAGCGCGCCGACGCGCCCGGTGAGCGTGACTACAAGACCCGCCTCCAGGAGGTGCTGGCACGCTCCGGCGAACAGCCCGAGTACGCCGTGGTCGGGTCGGGCCCGGATCACGAGCGATCCTTTCGGGCCACGGTGGTGGTCGGGGGCAAGGTGGCCGGCAACGGCACCGGAAGCTCCAAGAAACGGGCCCAGCAGGTGGCGGCGCGCCGGGCGCTCGAGGCCCTGGGTCACGATGCCTGAGCTCCCCGAAGTCGAGACCACTCGCCGCCATCTCGCCCCGGTGGTGGAGGGGGCGCTGATCGAGCGCGTCGAGGTGCGGCGGGATCGCATGGCGCGGCGCAATGAGCGTCCCGGTGACGTCGCCGACCGGATGGAGGGGCGCCGGGTGCTCCACCTGGGGCGTCGCGGCAAGTTCCTTCTCGGCGAACTCGGCGGCGGCATCACCTGGGTGAGCCATCTCGGGATGTCGGGTCGCTTCGCCATCGCCGCCGCCGACGAGCCCGAGTCCGATCACACCAACGTGGTGATCCACCTGCGGGGTCGCCCTCAGGTGCGGTTGGTCGATCCCCGCACCTTCGGGTTCGTCGCCGCCTACACCCCCGAAGAGCTCGAGACGGCATTGCGCACGGTTGGCCCGGACGCTCTAGACGAGCTGCCCTCGTCGCGGGAGCTCGCCCGGCTGCTGTTGGGTCGCCGCGCCCCGATAAAGGCGCTGCTGCTCGATCAGAGGCTGGTGTCGGGCCTGGGCAACATCTATGCCGACGAGGTGCTGCATCGCGCCCGGGTTGCCCCCCATCGCCCCGGCGGCAGCCTCAGCACCGCGGAGATCGCCGCCGTACGCCGCGCCATCCCCGTGGTGCTGCGCGCCGGGCTGCGCCACGGTGGCACCAGCCTTGACGATCTCGCCTACCTGCTCCCCGACGGGAGTAGCGGCGACTATCTGGCCCGTCTCGCCGTCTACGGGCGGGACGACGAGGCGTGCCGGCGCTGCGGAACCACGATCACCCGTACCGTGCTGCGGGGCCGCAGCAGCCACTGGTGCCCCGGATGCCAGCTCTGAGACGCCTACTCGCCCTGGCGCTGGTGCTCGCCTCCTGCTCCGCAGACGGCCAAGCCACGACCACCACCGACGCACGCACTGTGGACGCCCTGGAGTACGCACTGAGCGCAGGGCGCGCCCTGGATGGCACCCGATTCGAGTCGGTCGATGCGCACACTCTCGCCGGAGTCATCGTGTCCCTGTGCGCCGTGACCGGCTCACCGGCTTCGGGAGTGCCGGCGGCGGTTGCCAGCCTCGGCGCCACCGTGGGTGGAAGCGGTGACGACGCCATCCTGACCGAGGTGCTGCTCACCGGGGTGGCGGCGGTGTGCCCGGAGCGGATCGGGGCCGACGCCACCGCAGCGCATCTCGCCGCGGTGAACGCCGCAGTGGAGACCGCCGGGGGAGTCGACCTGGCGGGGCCGGTGACGCTGGCGGCGGGACTCGCCGCCTGCGACGCCCTCTCTTTCGGTGAGCCCGGTGACGCCCTGGTGGCGGTGGCCGCGGTCGGGTTTGGGATCGAGGCCGGACTCGCCGAGCTGCTCGGCGGCGCGCTCACTCCCGGAGAGGCGATCTCCGCGGGAGCGGTGCTCACCGCGGCGGCGACCTACCTGTGTCCGGAGCACGCCCCGCGGGTGGCGGAGTTCGTAGCGAGCCTTGCGGGTTAGCCTGCGCCAGTCCCTCGGGAGTCGGGCGTCGGGTTCCGGCCTCCGGTCTCCGGCCTCCGGCTTCCTGCCTGCCGCGGTTAATCACCGATATGTCATTCGAGTGATACCCTTTACACACCCGTGCATCTGAAGACGCTCTCCCTCGTCGGCTTCAAGTCGTTTGCCGATCGCACCCGGGTGGAGTGCGAACCCGGGGTGACCGTCGTGGTCGGCCCCAACGGGTCCGGCAAGTCCAACCTGGTGGATGCCGTCGCCTGGGTGATGGGTACCCAGGCAACCTCGGTGCTGCGCACCTCCCGCATGGACGACATCATCTTTGCCGGCACCGCGGTGCGCCCCGCCCTGGGACGCGCCGAGGTGGCCCTGACCCTCGACGGGGGTGACGATGCCGCCATCGAGCGCCCCGCCGAGGTCACCCTCACCCGCCGTCTCTACCGGGACGGAACCAGCGAATACGAGATCAACGGCGTGCCCTGTCGGCTGCTCGACATCCAGGAGCTGCTCGCCGACGCCGGGGTAGGTCGGCATCAACATGTCATCGTCGGCCAGGGTCGGGTGGACACTGTGCTCAACTCCGGCCCCGAGGAGCATCGGGCGGTGATCGAGGAGGCCGCCGGGGTGGTGAAGCACCGGGCGCGGCGCGACCGGTCCATCCGTCGGCTCGAGGCCACCGACATGGACGTCACCCGGCTGCGGGACATTCTCGAGGAGCAGCAGCGGCGGCTCAAGCCGTTGCGTCGCCAGGCCGGGGCCGCCGCCCAGTACGAAGGGGTGCGGGAACAATGGCGCTCTCTGAGACTGTGGATCGGTGGAGAGAGGATTCGCACGGTCCGCGCCCGGCTCGGGGTGATCGCCGCCGAGTCGACGAAGCTGGACAAGTCGCTTGGGGCGGCGGTCGCCGAGCGCGACGCCATCGTCGCCAAACTGTCGGAGCTCCAGACTGCCGCCGGCGAGTCGGGGGAGGCCCTGGAGCGCGACACCGCGGCAGCGGCGCGACTTGAGACCACGGCCGAGCGGCTCCACTCGGTGGCACTGCTTGCTCGGGAGCGCCGCCTCCATGTGGAGCGCACCCTTACCGGGACGGAAGAGCGGCGCTCGCTCATGACCGCCGAGATTGCCGATCTGAACCGGCGCCTCGACGCCGCGGCAGCCGAGGAGGCTACGGCCGCGGGCTTCGCCGAGCGCGCCGAAATCGCATTGCGGGCGCTGGAGGACGAAGAGCGGTCCCTGGCGGATACCGACCGGCTCCCCGCCGAAGGCATGGCGGCGGCGCTGCGCGGCGATCTCGCCGCGCTGGAGGGTGCCGAGAGTCGTGACGTGCGCGAGTCGGCCGATCTGGCCCGGCGGCGGGGCGCAGTGGCGGCATTCATCGACCAGGAGGTGGCCGAGGCGACCCGGCTCGGCGGGGAGTTGGCTGCGGCTCGGGAGCAAGAAGTCGCCGCCCGTGCCGAGATGGAGCGCACCGAAGCCGACGCCGGGAGGGAGCGCGATCTCGCTCGCACCGCCGAGGACAACGCCCAAACCACCGCCGCCGGACTCGCCGCGGGGCGGGCGCGCCTCGAGGCCCTCGAGTCGACCCCGACCGTGGCCGGCGACCCGGAGCTGCGGCGGCGCGCTTCCGCCGACCCTGGTGTCATCGGCGACCTGGCACCGCGCCTTGACGTGCCGGAGAACCTCTCAGCCGCGGCCGCTGCCGGGCTCGGGGTGTGGGCTGCAGCCCTGGTGGGCCGCGACCCGCCTGCGGTGGATGCTGCCCTGGAGCGAATCGTCGCCGCCGGCGGAGGCGGGGTGGGACTGGTGGCTGTGGTGGGCGACGGCGCGGCTCCGGCGCGCCAAGCGGCTCTGGCGTCGGGAATCGGCACCGCCCTAATCGACCTGCTCGGTCCCCGAGCCGAGCCCGGTCTGGCGGCGGCGCTGCTTGGCGACGTGGTTGTGGTGCCGAGCGTGGCCGACGGACGGCGGCTGGTGGCCGCCCAGCCCCGGGTTCGCGCCGTGACCGCAGCCGGTGACCTCGTCGCAGCCCACGGGGTGTCGTTGGCGCTTCCGGCAGGCTTTGTCTCGGCACCGATGACGGCGGCCCGTGCCACGGTGGAAGCCGCCACCGTGGCCGCGTCCCGCGCCGCCAGCCGGCGCACCACCGCAGTCCGCTCCCGCGACGTGACCGAGGCGGCGGCCCGGCGCGCCGCGGCTTCTTTGGCAGATCTCGAGCGGCGCATCGGCGGCCTGGAGGAGGCCGCCCGGTTGCTGGAGCGGTCCCGCGCCGAGCACACCGCCGAGTTGGATCGTCTCGACGCCCGGTCCCGGGCGCTGGCCGAAGCGGCGGCGCAGAGGGCCGAGCGTGTCGCCGACCTGCGGCGGCGACTGGTCGCCACCGAGGCTGGTAGCGGGGAGCAGCAGGAGTTGTGGGACGACCTGGCCCGCCGGCGCCGCGCCGTGGCCGGGCGACGCGACGAGGCGCGGGCCTCCCGGGAGGCAGCCGCGTCGGATCGCGCCGCCGCTGCCGAACGGCGTCGCCTGCTCGAGCTGCGTCTGTCCGAGGTGCGGACGGAAGTGGAGACCCCGGCCGGCGCCACCGAGGACGGGGCGGTCGCCCGCCTCGACGAGATCGAGGCCGCCGCTCGCCAGGGTCTGGAGGCAGTGCGCCGCCACATCGACACCCTGCGCCAGCGGCAGCATCGCTGGCGCACCGCGGCGGGTGACTCGGGGTCGAAGCTCGAGGCCGCCCGGGAGCGGCGCGAAGCTCTGGTCGGAGAGATCGAGAGTGCCCGGGAGAGCGCATCGCGTCTCGCGGTCGAATCGGCCGAACTCCGGGTGCGGGAAGAGGCGGCTCTGGAGGCGCTGCGCCGCGAGGTCGACGCCGATGAGTCCGCGGCACTGGACGCGGCCCGTCCGGAGATACCCGGCGGCACCACCGCCGAGGCCGAGGCAGATGCCCTTGGCGCCCGGCTGCGTCGTTTCGGTCCGATCAATCCGCTCGCTGCCGCCGAGTACCGCGAGCTGGCGGAACAGGTCGGGTTCCTCGAGGGCCAACTCGCCGACCTCGAAGAGTCGCGTGCCGAGCTGCGCAAGGTGATCAAGGCACTCGACGCCGAGATCGCCCGTCTGTTCAACGAGGCTTTCGACGATATCGCCGCAAAGTTCGCCGAGAACTTCACCATCCTGTTCCCCGGGGGAACCGGCCGGCTCACCCTGACCGAGCCGCAGTCGGTGCTCGACACTGGCGTCGAGATCCATGCCCAGCCGATGGGCAAGAAGGTCAGCCGCCTGCAGCTGCTTTCCGGAGGGGAGCGCTCCCTCACTGCGCTGGCCTTCCTCTTTGCGGTGTTCCGCTCCCGTCCCTCGCCGTTCTACGTGCTCGACGAGGTGGAGGCCGCCCTCGACGACGCCAACCTGCGGCGCTTCCTCCGCCTGGTGGACACCCTGCGCGGCACGTCGCAGCTGGTGATCGTCACCCACCAGCAGCAGACCATGCAGGCCGCCGACGTGCTCTACGGGGTGACGATGGATCCGGCCGAGTCGTCCCGGGTTCTGGCCAAGCGGCTCAGCCGGGTGTGACCGCGGCGCTGATCGGCGTCGGCGTTGCCATCGTCGTCGGCTTCGTGATCTGGCTGTTGCGGAGGCGCCGCAGCGATGCAATCGTTCGCGATGCCCCCACCACCTCCGCGGCGCGTCCCCCAGGTCTCGGCGAGCGGCTGCGCGCCGCCATCGGAACTGCCCCCGGAGCCGCGGATTGGCTGCGCCTCGAGGACACACTCATCGCGGCCGACATGGGTGTCGCCATGGCCACGGCTCTGGTGGAGGCGGTACGGTCGCAGCGTCCCGCCGATGCCGCCGCGGTGCGCGTAGCGATACGCACCGAGATGATCTCCGCCCTTGCAAGCCGGAATCGCACCGTGGTGACCGAGGGCTCGCCGGCGGTGATCGTCATGGTTGGAGTCAACGGGTCGGGAAAGACCACCACCATCGCCAAGTTGGCCACCCGCCTCACCGCCGCCGGTCACCGGGTGCTGCTCGGCGCCGCCGACACCTACCGGGCGGGCGCCTCCGACCAGCTGCGCACCTGGGGGGATCGTCTTGGGGTGGAGGTGGTGGCCGGCAGCCCGGGCGCCGATCCCGCCGCGGTGGCTCACGATGCGGTGGCGGCGGCGCGCAGCCGGGGATGCGGCGTCGTCATCGTCGACACCGCCGGGCGGCTCCACGACAAGGCCAACCTGATGGACGAATTGGCCAAGGTGGTGCGGGTGGCGGGGCGCGACGCCGGCAGCCTCGAGGTGCTTCTGGTGCTCGACGGCACCACGGGGCAGAACGGACTCGCCCAGGCGCGAGCGTTCGCGGCCGCGGTCCCGCTCACTGGCGTGGTGGTGTCCAAGCTGGATGGCTCGTCGCGGGGTGGCATCGCACTGGCGGTGGAGAGCGAGCTGCAGGTGCCGGTGAAGCTGGTCGGATTGGGCGAGGGTCCCGGCGATCTGCGAGACTTCGATCCGGTCTGGTTCGTCGACTCGCTGCTGGAGGGATGGTGACCGACACCGAACTCATCGCCATGGCCCGGGAGGCGGCGGTGCATTCCTATTCGCCGTTCTCCCACTTCCGGGTGGGTGCGGTCGTAGTGGGGTCCGACGGGAGCCTCCACACCGGAGCCAACGTCGAGAACAGCGCCTACGGCTCGGCGATCTGCGCCGAGGGCTCGGCGATCACCCGGGCGGTCTCGGCCGGGGTGCGCAAGATCGACGTGGTGGCGGTGTCGTGTCCCGATGCCACCGAGCCCGGCTACCCGTGCGGCAACTGCCGCCAGCTGATGTTCGAGTTCGATGTCGACCGGGTGATCATCGACACCCCCGACGGCCCCCGCTCCCACACGCTGGCGGAGCTGCTGCCGCACGGGTTCAAGCTGCGGTAGTCGTCAGTCGTCAGTCGTCCGACTCCCGACTCCCGACTCCCGACTCCGGAACGCTCTCAATGGGTGTGGAGGTGCTGGTGCGGCTCGATGAGCATGTCGTGGGGGACCGGCTCGGGGAGCAGGAGGACGGTGAGGATCACGACCACGGCCAGTCCCGCCACGAGCCACCAGGCGCCCCCCGACTCGAATAGCACGCCGACCGCGGCGAAGAAGACCGCTAGGCCGATCACGGCCCAAGCGACCGCCAGCAGAATCCGGTAGCCGGGAGTGGTCTTCCAGTCGGGGAGCCGTGTGCTCTCGGTGGTCACTTTTCCTCATCGGCAGGACCCACCCGAAGTTGAAGTCCGTTCTGGCTGTCAGCTGTGAGCCGTCAGCCGAGTCCTGATCGAGCAGCGCAAGGGTCGAGTCGGTCGAGCGGTGTTCTCTCCTCGGGCATCGGGCGTCGGGAGTCGGGAGTCGGGAATCGGGTGTCGGGCGTCGGCCGTCGGGCGACTATCTGGCTTTTAACGCCGCGATCAGCTTGGGAAGCACCTGGTGCACGTCGCCGACCACACCGAGGTCGGCGATCCCGAAGATCGGGGCCTCCTCGTCCTTGTTGATGGCGATGATCGTGGCCGAGTCCTTCATCCCCACCAGATGCTGCATCGCCCCGCTGATTCCGCAGGCGATGTAGACGGTGGGCTTGACGGTCTTGCCGGTCTGTCCCACCTGGAGCGAGTAAGGGACCCAGCCCGAGTCGACGATCGCCCGGGTGGCGCCCACCGCCGCTGAGAGGAGCCCGGCGAGTTCCTCGATGAGCGCAAAACGGTCGGCGGTTCCCAGTCCTCGACCGCCGCTGACGATCACCGCGGCGTCGGCCAGTGACGGCCCCGTGGACTCCTCGGCGTGCCGTTCCGCGATGCGGGCGTCTCCCGTCGTCGCTGGCATCGCCACCGAGCGCACCTCCGGGGTCGCCGCCGGACCCGGCTCGGCGGGGAACGACTTGGGGCGAACCACCACAAGGCGCGGTCCGCCAGCGGTGAACTCGGTGTCGATCAGCGTGGTCCCGCCGAGGATCTCGTTGGTCACCATTACACCGCCCGCTCCCGCCGTCAGATCCACGGCGTTGGACAGCACCTCGGCTCCGGTGCGCGCCGCCAGCCGGCCGGCAACATCGCGGTCGGTGGGGTTCAGCCCGAAAAGGACGAGGTCACCGTCGGCGACGATGTCGGCGAGCGCCGCGGCGGCAGCCGCCGCGGGAAGGGCTTCGCCGGGGTCGAGATGGTGGATGACCGCGGCGCCATGTGACGCCAGGGTGGCGAAGGCGGGGTCCGACCCGGCGCCGACGGCAAAGGCATGGACGTCACCGCCCAGGCTGCGGGCCTTGGTGAGCAGTTCGAGCGCGATCGGGGCCGGTCCGGTGGGGTTGAGTTCGCAGAAGACGATGGTTCTCATGTCAGATCACCTTGGCCCGCTCGAGCACCTTGATGATCTCCAGGTGCGCCTCGCCCTCGTCCTTGACCTTGACTCCACCAGAACGCTCCGCGGCGGGGCGCACCGCGGTGATCCGCTGCCCGGAGCCGGCGGCCCCGACCGCCTCGGCCGCCAGGCCGAGGTCGGCGGCGGTGGGCTGGTCCACCGGCTTTTGCTTGGCCTGCATGATCCCCTTGAAGGTGGGGTAGCGGGGTTCGACGGCTCCGGATGTCGCCGAGATCAGCACCGGCAACCCGGCCGTGACCACGTCGTAGCCGCCGGTGGTCTGGCGCTCCACCGTCACCGTGCCGTCCTCCACCTTCACCTTGCGAGCAAAGGTGAGGGCGGGGAATCCGAGCAACTCGGCGAGCATCTGCGGCATCACCCCCGAGTAGCCGTCGGTCGACTCGGTGCCGGTGATCACCACATCGGCGCCGTCGCGGGCGATCGCCGCCGCCAGCACCCGGGCCGTCACCAGGGCTCCGGAGCCGCGTAGCGCCGGGTCGCTCACCACCACGGCCCCGTCGGCTCCCATTGCCAGGGCCTGGCGAATGCCCTGCAGGTTGCCGGCGGGGCTCATCGAGTACAGGGTGACCGTTCCCGACGATGCCTCGGCCAGCTGCAATCCGAGCTCGATCCCGTAGCGATCGGTGTCGTCGAGGATCTGTTCGGCAGGGCGCACCACGAAGTGGGACTCGGGATCCAGCGTGTAGGGGGTCGCCGGATCCGGAATCTGCTTCACGCAGACGGCGATCTTCATGGCCCTCCTGGTGGGTCGCGCTGGGCGATGTTAGGTGACGGTCAGACCTCGCTGGCCGCCATCGCCGCCAGCTCAGGGAGCAGGACCCCCATCAGGGCGGTGATCTGGTCGCGGCAGGCATCGGCGGTGGCGGTCACCTCGTCATGGCTCAGCGGCGTGTCGGTGATACCGGCGGCGAAGTTGGTGACCAGGGAGATCGCCACCACCCGGGCTCCCATATGGCGAGCGGCGATCGCCTCGGGGACGGTGGACATGCCCACCAGGTCGGCGCCGATGAGACGCGCCATCTCGATCTCCGCCGGGGTCTCGTACGACGGGCCGAGGAACCAGGCGTACACCCCCTCACCCAGGGTGATCCCGACGCGCTCGCCCGCCTCCCGGGCTATGGCGCGCAGTTCTTTCGGGTACGTCGTCGACATGTCGGGGAAGCGCGGCCCTACCCGGGGGTCGTTGTCGCCCACCAGCGGATTGCGCCCGGTGAGGTTGATGTGGTCTCGGATCAGCACCAGGTCGCCCGGGGTCATCCCGTCTCCGGCCCCGCCGGCGGCGTTGGTGAGCACAATGATGCGGCACCCCGCGGCCACCGCGGTTCGCACCGCAAACACCACCTCGTCCATGGTCCAGCCTTCGTAGGCGTGTACCCGTCCGGCGAGGACGATGATCGGGTGGCCCCCCATCTCCACCGAGAACAGGGTCCCGGAGTGCCCTTCGACCTTGGGCACCGGAAAGCCGGGGATCTCGGCGTAGGGGACCGCCACCGCTCCGGGCAGGGTGGCGGCGTACCCGGACAGTCCGGACCCGAGGACTACGCCGAGATGGTGCCGCGGCCGCCCGGTGCGCTCGGCGACCACGGTGGCGGCGGCGAGCACCGCATCGTGATTCATGAGACCTCCTGCAGGATCAAGTCGGGGGGTGTCGCCGGTCCCTCACCGACGACGATGGCGCGCTCGGCAAGAGGTCGCGCCGAATCGAACCGATCACTGTCTCGCCACCTGATTCGGAGCAGTGGATCACCCTTGGCTACCTGGTCGCCCACCTTTACGCAGACGGAGAAGCCCACCCCGAGGTCGATCTCTTCCTCCATAAAGGCCCGGCCCGCCCCAAGGCGCACCGCGGCAACGCCCAGGTCGAGCGCATCGCACCGGGTCACCACCCCGGCGTGGCTTGCTGCGATCACGTCCTCGTGCGGCGCGTTGGGGAGAAGGTCTGGATCGTGAAGCGCGGCGACATCGCCTCCCTGGGCCTGCACTACCTCCTCGAACTTGGCAAGCGCCGATCCGTCGCTGATCGTCTCCTCGAGGCGCCTCCGGGCCGCCGCCGCATCGTCGTCCACGCCACCCATGACCAGCATCTCGACCCCGAGGCGCATGATCAGCTCCACCAAGTCGGCCGGGCCTGACCCCCGCAACACGTCGAGCGACTCCACGATCTCCCCGGCGTTGCCCACCTCCCGGCCCAGCGGCTGGCTCATGTCGGTGATCAAGGCACGTACCACGGTTTCGTGTGCCGTCCCGATTTCAACCATGGTCTCGGCGAGATCGCGCGCCGACTCGCGATCTTTCATGAAGGCTCCGCTGCCCACCTTGACGTCGAGCACCAGCCCGTCGAGACCCTCCGCCAGTTTCTTGGACATGATCGACGATGCGATCAGCGGTATCGAAGGAACGGTGCCGGTCACGTCCCGCAGGGCGTACATGCGCCGGTCGGCGGGCACCAGAGTCTCGGATTGTCCCGCCATCACCAGACCGACCCGCTCCAAGATCCGGGTGAACTCCTTGGGATCCAGCGCGGTGCGGAACCCGGGGATCGACTCCAGCTTGTCCAGGGTGCCCCCGGTGTGCCCCAGCCCGCGGCCGCTCATCATCGGCACCGCCACGCCACAGGCGGCCACCATCGGGGCGAGCGCGATGCTCACCTTGTCGCCCACCCCGCCGGTGCTGTGCTTGTCCACCTTGGGAGCACCGACGTGGGAGAAGTCGAGCACGTCGCCGGAGTGCAGCATCGCCTCGGTCCAGGCCGCCAGTTCACCGTCGTCCAGCCCGCGCCACACGATCGCCATCAGCATCGCCGCCATCTGGTAGTCGGGCACTTTGTCGTGCGAGAACCCGGCGATCAGCGCGGCGATCTCGTCGGCCTGGAGGCGGTGCCCGTCCCGCTTGCGCTCGATCAGTTCGGTGACGTTCATCTCCGCCCCATTCTGGGCACGTGGCCGCCCAAGACCGTCACACCTTCGGCCCGCAGCCGCCGGGCATGGTCGCGCTCATGACCGGGTACCAGCCGCCCCTGGGTGGTCACCACCCGCCACCAGGGGTAGTCCGCACCGGAGGTGGCCAGCAGCCGTCCCACCGCCCGGGCCGCTCCGGGGTAGCCCGCCTCGGCGGCGACCTCGCCATAGGTGGTCACCTCACCGGGACGCAGGGCGACGAGCACCGCACCCACTCGAGCGGCGAACCCGGTCACGTGGTGCCGAAGAGCCGGTCTCCCATGTCACCCAGACCGGGGCGGATGTAGAAGTGGTCGTTGAGGTCGCGGTCCAGGGCCGCCACCACGATGCGCACATCGGGATGTTCCCGTTCGATCCGCTCCACTCCGGAGGGCGCCGCCACCACGCACAGTGCGGTGATCCGGCTCGCTCCCGACGCCTTGGCCTTGCCGATAGCCCACGACAGCGATCCGCCGGTGGCCAGCATCGGCTCCAGCACCAGCACGGTGGCCCGCTCCAGGTCGGGGGGCTTGAAGTAGTACTCGATCGGTTCGGCGGTCTCCTCGTTGCGCTGCACCCCGGCAAAGCCCACCTTCACGTACGGGATCAGGTCGATCACCGCGTCGAGCAGACCGAGCCCGGCGCGCAGCACTGCGATTGCCACCACCTTCGAGGTCTCGAACCCGGTGGTCTTCTCCAGGGGAGTCTCCACCTGGTGCTCCTTGATCGGGAGGTCGCGGGTCGCCTCCATGGTGAGCACGTAACACAGCCGGCGCGCCGCCGAGCGGAACTCCTCGGGCATGGTGCGCTTGTCGCGCAGCACCGTGAGGTAATGCTTGGCGAGCGGGTGATCGAGGACGGTGAGCGACACGGCACGGCTCCTCGGTGAGACTGGAGCGAGGTTACCCGGCGCCCGACGCCCGATGCCCGATGCCCGATGCCCGACTCCCGACACCCGATGCCCGACTCCCGTCGCCCGATGCCCGACGCCCGTCGCCCGATGCCCGACTCCCGACTCGCCTGTCCGGTTTGGGTCTCCGGTCTCCGGACTCCGGTCTCTGGTCTCCGGTCGGGTATCGGGTCTCGGGCATCGGGCCCTACCCTTCCCCTCTCCATGTTCGCCTCCCTCACTTCCCGCCTTGGTGCCACCTTCGAGCGGTTGCGCGGCAAGGGACGCCTCTCCGAGGACGACGTGACCGCGGCGTTGGGGGAGGTCCGGCTCGCCCTGCTGGAGGCCGACGTCAACGTGGAGGTGGTCAAGTCCTTCCTGGCGCGGGTGCGGTCCCGCGCCGTCGGCACCGAGGTGCGCCAGAGCCTCACCCCGGGACAGCAGGTGGTGAAGATCGTGCGCGACGAACTGGTCGTCACTCTGGGCGGGAGCACCGCTCCGCTCGCCACCACCTCGCGTCCCCCGCTGGTGATCCTGGTGGCCGGGCTGCAGGGCTCGGGCAAGACCACCACCGCCGCCAAGCTGGCGGAGCGGCTCAAGGCGCAGGGCAAGAGCCCGCTGCTGGTGGCCGCCGACCTACAGCGTCCCGCCGCCATCGATCAACTCGAGGTGCTGGCGGCTCGCATCGGGGTTCCGGTGCTGGTCGATCGCAAGAGCAAGCCGGAGCGACTGGCCCGTCAGGCCCGCAAGACCGCAGCAGAGGGCGGTCATGGGGCGGTGGTGATAGACACCGCCGGCCGGCTCCAGGTCGACGCGGCGCTGATGGACGAATTGGCCGAGGTACGCAAAGCCGCCGAACCCGACGAGGTGCTGCTGGTGCTCGACGCCATGACCGGTCAGGAGGCGGTGGCGGTCGCCCGGGGGTTCATGGAGCGGGTCGGGGTCACCGGGCTGGTGCTGACCAAACTCGACGGCGACGCCCGGGGCGGAGCCGCGATATCGGCCCGGGAGGCCACCGGGGTGCCGGTCAAGTTCGCCGGGGTGGGGGAGGGCCTGGGAGATCTCGAGGTGTTCCACCCCGATCGGATGGCAGACCGCATCCTGGGCATGGGCGACGTGATGACGCTGATCGAGAAGGCCGAGGCGGTGTTCGACCAGGCCGAAGCGGCGGCCGCAGCCGAGAAGATGCGCACCGCCTCCTTCACCTTCGAGGACTTTCTCTCCCAGTTCCAGCAATTGCGCCGGATGGGCGGGATGGCCCAGTTGCTTGGTATGCTGCCGGGCGCCGCAACGGCCTCTCTGAAGACCGGTGTGTCCGATGCGGACCTCGGGCGGGTTGAAGCGATCATCCGATCGATGACCCCGGACGAGCGGCGCAACCCAAAGGTCATCGACGGAAGCCGCAAGCGGCGCATCGCCATCGGGTCGGGTACCACCCCCCATGACGTGAACGCCCTGATGCGCCAATTCGGTGAGACTCAGAAGATGATGAAGGCCTTGGCCGAGGGGAGGAGCCCGCTACCGGGAGTTCCCCTCCCCGGGGCAAGGCGAAGCAGGAAGAGGTGACCCCATGGCGGTGAAGATCCGCCTGACGCGAGTCGGCAAGAAGCGCCAACCGTCCTACCGGGTGGTCGTTGCCGACTCGCGCGGCCCGCGCGACGGGCGCTACATAGAACCGATCGGCCGTTACGACCCCCGCCAAGAGCCCTCGCTGGTCGAGATCGACTCCGAGCGGGCCGCCTACTGGATGGCGCGCGGGGCGCAGCCGTCGCCCCAGGCGAAGAAGCTCATCGCCATCGCCCGCGGCGAAGCAGCGCCTGTGCCCGCCAAGCCGCGCAAGGTCCACGTGGTCGGCGAGCCGGCTCCGGCGGCTGTAGCCGAGCCCGCCGCGGTCACCGAGGCTGCGCCCGCCGCCGAGGTCATCGAGGTGATCGAGGAGACTGCGGTCGATACTGCGGTCGGGGCGCCGGCGGTCGAGGCATCGGCGGTCGAGGCGCCTATGAGTGAGCCCGTCGAGGAGCAGCAGTGAGAGGCGAAATCGTCCAGCGAGTGGTGGAGTACATCTCCAAGGAGATCGTCGAGCATCCCGATGACGTGACCGTCACCATCGTCGAGGAAGGCCCTGACGAGGTGATCGCCGAGGTGCGCGCCGCCAAGGGCGACATGGGCCGGGTGATCGGGCGCCGCGGCCGGGTGGCCAAGGCGATCCGGGTGCTCGCTCAAGCCGCCGCCGACGAGGAAGGCCTCCAGGCCCGCGTCGAATTCATTGACTGAAAGCCATGAGCTTTGAGCCATGAGCTTCCAGCTCCGATCCTCGGCTCACGGCTCTCGGCTCTCGGCTTGCCGGATGACTGACGACTCCCGCCCCGCACCACACTCCAGCCCCATCCGTGTCGGCCGTATCGGCCGTCCCCACGGGGTGCGTGGCGAGGTGACGGTGCTGGTCGAGACCGACGACCCGACCCGGTTCTCAGCGGGCGCCGTGCTCCATCGGGAACCGGGTGAGGACCTCGTCGTGGAACGATCCCAGCCCTATCGCGACCGGGGAAGGATCGTGGCGTTCTCCGGGGTGGGGGACCGCAGCGCCGCCGAGGCGCTGCGCGGCACAGTCCTGTGGGCCGACGCCGCGGCTCGCCGACCCGCCGCTCCCGGTGAGTACTGGGTCGACGACCTGGTGGGGGTGACTGCGGTCTCCCCTGAAGGCGCCGTGCTCGGACAGGTGCGTTCGGTCGAGTCGGCGCCGGGACAGGATCGTCTGGTGGTGGTCACTCCCGACGGGCGCGAGGTATTGGTGCCGTTCGTGTCGGCGCTGGTGGGCGACCCCGAGGGGGGCACCATCGTCATACGCGACCCGGGCGGCCTCTTCTGAGGCCGCCCGGGTGGTGTAGCTACTCGCCGATCAGCCGGTGACGATCAGGCTCCCGGTCATCGACGGGTGGAAGTTGCAGAAGAACTCGTAGGTCCCCGCGGCGTCGGGGGTGAAGCTGAACGAGGCGCCCTCGCCCATCGCCCCCGAATCCCAGTTGCCGGTGCTCGTCGAGGTGTGGGTCCCGCTCACGACGCTGAACGTGACCGTTCCGCCCAGGGCGATCTCGGTCTCGTTGGGCTGGAACCCGAAGTTGACCACGCTGACGGTGGCCCCGGCGGCTCCGGCCGTTGTGGTTGGGGCGGGCACGGTGGTGGTTGCGCCCGCCGTGGTAGGTGTGGCGGCGGTGGTCGTGGTGGTGTCGTCGTCGCCACAGGCGACGGCGGCCACGGCCACGACCAAGGCCAGCAATACGATGCGGTGCTTCATGCGGTTTGTATCCCTCTTGGTGGTACCCGGGAACCCCGGGGAGGGGCCATGCTACGGGGAGCCGGAAATCAAGCGCGCGGCGGCGGGGAAAGGGCGCCGAGGAGCTCGATGAGGTCGACCACGCGGTTGGAGTAGCCCCACTCGTTGTCGTACCAGGCGAGCACCTTGACGGTGTTGCCGGCCAGCACCCGGGTGGAGGCACCATCGAAGATCGCCGAGTGCGGGTTGCCGATCACGTCGGAGGAGACCAGAGGCGCCTCGGAGTACTCGATGATCCGCGCCATCGGCCCCGCCGCCGCCTGGCGGATCGCGGCGTTGACCTCCTCGACCGTGGTGGGACGCGACACCTCCACCACCAGGTCCACGGTGGATCCGTCCGGGACCGGAACCCGCATCGCCATGCCGTCGAGCTTGCCCTTGAGGCGGGGGAGCACCTCGGCCACCGCCTTGGCCGCACCGGTCGACGTGGGGATGATGTTTTCGGTGGCGGCGCGGCTGCGGCGGAAGTCCTTGTGGGGCACGTCGGCGAGGCGCTGATCGTTGGTGTAGGCGTGCACGGTGGTCATCACCCCGCGCACGATCCCGAACGACTCGTCGAGAACCTTGGCCACCGGTGCCAGGCAGTTGGTGGTGCACGAGGCGTTGGAGAGAAGGCGCATCCCCGGCTCGAGATCGGCATCGTTGACCCCCAGAACGATGGTCGCATCGAGAGCATCTTTGGAGGGGACCGTGAGGATCACGCGTCCCGCCCCGGCCTCGAGATGCTTGGAGACCTTGGCACGGTCCCGGAACACCCCGGTGGCCTCGATCACGACATCTATGCCCAACTCCGCCCAGGGGAGGGCTCCGGGGTCCTTCTCGGTGAGCAGCTTCACCCGCTGGCCCCCGGCGAGGAGGTGGGAATCGACCACCTCAACCGGTCCGGGGAACTCGCCCATCACCGTGTCGTACTTGAGCAGATAGGCCTCCATCTCCTCGGTGGCGAGATCGTTGAGGGCGGCGATCTCGATGGCGGAGTTGCGCTGGGTGATCACCCGGAACACCGACCGGCCGATCCGTCCGAACCCGTTGATGGCGACCTTCATCGCTTGCCTCCGTCGAAGGCGGCAAGGATCCCGATGACGTCGACCACCCTTGCGGCGTAGCCCCAGCCGTTGTCGAACCAGGTGACGCACTTGAGCAGCGAGTCGCCCACCATCATCGTGGCCAGCCCGTCCCACACCGCCGAGAACCGGCTCCCGATGACATCGCTGGAGACGATCGGGTCCTCGGTGTACTCGATCACCGCCGACCCGGACGCTGCTGCCTTGACCGCAGCGTTGACGGCGGCGCGATCGGTCGGCTTCTCCAGGAAGGCGACCAGGTCGACGTTCGACCCGTCGGCCACCGGAACGTTGAGTGCCATTCCGCTCAACTTGCCGGCGAACTGGGGCAGCACCATCTCGATGATCTCCGCCGAGTTGGTGTTGGTGGGGATGATGTTCTCCGCCGCTGCCCGGCTGGTGCGGAACTCGCCCCCGGGGACATCGGCAAGCCGCGCCTCGTTGGTGAAAGCGTGCACCACCGTGAACATCGCCCGGTCGATCCCGAAGGAGTCGTCGAGGATCTTGAGGATGGGGGCAAGAGCGTTGGAGGTGTTGGATCCCAGGGCGACGAGCCGATCCTCCGGTCCGAGGAGGTGGTCGTTGGCTCCGATGATCACCGTCTCGATGTCGCCCGGGGTCTCCGGAGTCGAGGCGAGCACCACCCGCTTGGCCCCACGCTCCAGGTGCCGGGAGCACAGGGCGGCGGTGCGGTGCTTACGGGTGGCCTGGACGACGTAATCCACGCCGAGTGCCGACCAGTCGGTGTCGCCCGGGTCGGCATCGGCCAGCATCGGGATGCGACGATCGCCGGCCACGAGGTGCCCCTCGGTGAACTCGACCGAGTCGGGATAGCGCCCGAAGATGGTGTCGTACTTGAGCAGGTAGGCGAGGGCGGCGGGATCGGCGATGTCCACGATCGCCCCCACCTCGATGTCCTTGCGGTCTCGCACCTGGCGGAAGACGTTGCGGCCGATTCGGCCGAAGCCCATCAGGCCAATGCGGATCGGAGCCGATGACATCGGTCACAGGGTAAACGACTCCCGATTCCCGTCGTCCGTCGTCCGTCGTCCGCAAGAAGCTGACAGCTGACATCTCCAATCCACGGTCCGGCCTCCGGTCTGTTCGGGCATCGGGAGTCGGGCATCGGGTGTCGGGTGTCGGGCATCGGCATCGGGTATCGGGTATCCGACATCCGGTTCCTCCCCCTACCCTCGCCGTATGCGCATCACCGTCGTCACTCTGTTTCCGGAGTTCTTCGGGAGATCGCTGGGGGTGGGGATCGTGGGACGCGCCCTGAGCGACGGCCGGGCTCTGGTCGAAACGGTGGACCTTCGCCAGTTCGGGGTCGGCGGCTACCGCCAGGTGGACGATGCCCCTTTCGGCGGTGGGCCGGGCATGGTGATGATGATCGAACCCCTCGCCCGGGCTCTCGACCCCCTCGCCGCCACCCACCGGGTGCTGCTGTCGGCGGCGGGCACCCCGCTGCGCCAGGTCACGCTGGACCGGTGGTCCCGGCTCGAGGCGCTCACCCTGGTGTGTGGACGCTACGAGGGGGTCGACGAACGGGTCGCGGAGCACCTGGTCGACGAGGAGGTGTCGCTGGGCGACTTCGTCCTGGCCGGGGGAGAGGCGGCCGCACTGGCGATCATCGAAGGAGTGGTGCGCCTACTTCCGGGGGCGGTGGGCAACCCGGACTCCACCGCAGCCGAAAGCTTCCGCGACGACGGCCTGCTCGAGGAACCGCAATACACGCGACCCGCCGAGTTCCGTGGTTGGACGGTGCCCGAAGTGCTGCTCTCTGGGGATCATGCCCGCATTGCGGCGTGGCGTCGCAGTCGGCGCGAGGAGCGCACCCGGCAGCGTCGACCGGACCCGCTCCCCGGGTTTCCGGAAGCGGATTCGGGCCGCTAGCATCCCGTCCCCGCACTGCGGGTCCCCCGGAGACACCGATGAACACCCTCGACCATGTTGAAGCGGCCTTCCTGCGCGACGATCTTCCGGCCTTCGGTCCGGGCGACACCGTCAAGGTGAACGTGCGGGTGGTGGAGGGGGGTCGGGAGCGCATCCAGACCTTTGAGGGCAATGTCATTGCCCGCGACGGTGGCGGTCTGCGGGAGACCTTTACGGTGCGCAAGGTTTCCTTCGGGGTCGGAGTGGAGCGGATCTTCCCGGTTCACGCTCCGATCATCGCCTCCATCGAAGTGGTGCGCCGCGGCGCGGTGCGCCGGGCCAAGCTCTATTACCTGCGCGATCGGGTGGGCAGCCGCGCCACCCGCATCAAAGAGAAGCGCGACTAGCCGCCGCGGCGCGGCACTCAGTCGGGGCAGCGGTATCGTCGCATGGTGCAATCCGACTCCCCCGACGACTCGACCCTCGACGCCGACCCGTTCTCATCGCAGGCCGCTCCCGATTCCGATCGATCCAAGCCGACGCGCCAGCGCTCCTTTTGGAAGGAGCTGCCCATCCTGGTCGTGGTCGCCCTGGCGGTGGCGGTCATCATCAAGACCTTTCTGGTCCAGGCGTTCTACATCCCCTCGGCATCGATGCGCGACACGCTGTTGGAGGGCGACCGGGTCATGGTCAACAAGCTCTCCTACCGGTTCGGGGAACCGGAGCGCGGCGACGTCATCGTGTTCGACTCGCCACTGGTGGACCATCACGATGGGGAGTCCCTCGTCGGGGCAGTGTTCCGCAACATCGGTGAGGCCCTCGGGGTGAGCACTCCCGACACCGCGCTGATCAAGCGGGTGATCGGCATCGGCGGGGAGACCATCGAGATCCGGGACAACCAGGTGCTCGTGGACGGTGAGCCGATACCCGAGCCCTACCTCCGACCCGGGGTGGTGATGCCTCCCTTTGGACCGGTGACCGTGCCGGAGGGGGAGGTGTTCGTCATGGGGGACAACCGCAACCAGTCGGAGGACAGCCGTCGTTTTGGACCGATCCCGGTGGGGGACATCATCGGCCGGGCGTTCGTGCGGGTGTGGCCGCCGAGCCGCTGGGGAGGGCTCTAGCCATTCGCCCCGCGGTCCGGTAAAACAGGGGGAGCCCCCGGCTGCAGCGCCGGGGTGGCACTAACATCAACGGTCCCAGCCCTGACTGGCTGCCGGCGTCGGGAGACCCTGTGAGCGAAGAAGACCTCGAGCGGTACGAGACCGATGTCGAGCTGCAGATCTACAAGGAGTACCACGACGTACTCCCCATGTTCCGCTTCGTCATCGAGACCGAGCGGCGCTTCTATCTGGCCAACCGGGTGAACATGGAGACCCGGGAGGCGGGCGGGACCGTGTACTTCGAGATCGAGCTCGAGGATGCGTGGGTTTGGGACATGTACCGGCCAGCCCGATTCCTGAAGAGCGTTCGGGTGCTCACCTTCCGCGACGTGAACGTCGAGGAGGTCGAGCATCCCGAGTTCAAGCCGCCCGAGCCCGACGCCATCTAGGCCGCGTCGGCGAGCGGGTGGCGGCGCGCTTCCTGCAGCGACGCGGCGCTCGCGTGCTCGGATCCAACCTCCGCTCCGGCCCCGGCGAGGTCGATCTGCTGGTGGCCTTTGGCTCCACCCTGGTGGCGGTCGAGGTAAAGACCCGCATCGGTGACGATCCGATGCTGGCGTTCACCGCCGACAAGGAGCGGCGCTTCGCCGCCGCCGCCGGTGCGTTGCGGCCCAGACCACAGCGCCGTGACCTGGTGACGGTGCGGTTGGAGCGGGACGGGGTGTGGGTGAGGTGGCTGCGGGGGGTCTGAGTTTGGAGTTTGGAGTTTGGAGTTTGGAGTCCGGATTCAGGGACTCTGAAGTCTGAACTCCAAACTCTCAACTCTCGACTCTGGGCGCCTTCCCGTGCCGCTTGCGGACTTCCCCCAGCCAGCACGCCCGGTGCCAGTGGCGTCGCAGGTCGGGATGGTGCTCGGGGACCACGACGAGGTGCCCCTCGCCGGCCTCGACGAACCCGTGGCAGCCGGGGCACAGGTAGCGCTTGCGGGCGGCATAGCCCTGCACCGGCACGACGATCTCGTCGTCGAAAGCGCTCACCCTCCGGTTACCGCCCACACCACCAGCCCCGCGGCCACCACGAGGGTGGCGATCATGATGGCCACGTCGAGGGTCGAGCGCTGATGGCGGCGAAACGGGTTGAAGCCCATGGTGAGGATGGTATGGGTGTCGCTGGCAATCGGGTGCGCAATCGCGATGGGCGATGGGCGATGGGCGATGGGCGATGGGCGATGAGCGATGCGCCACTAGGTGTTGTACCTCGTCTCGCACCCCTCGCCCGTCACCGCCTGCCTGTCCGGCAACTGGGAACTGGCAGCCGGCAACTGGGACCTGGCAACTGGCAACTGGTAGCTGGCGTCGGGTGTCGGGTGTCGGCCGTCGCCCCTCGGCCCTCGGCCCTCGCCTACCCTCCGTGCCGTGTTCACGGTCACCGACAAAGGCCCGGTCCGCACGCTGACCATATCCAATCCGGGCAGGCGTAATGCGATCCCGACCGGGCAGTGGGAGCGCCTTGCCGAATTGTTCACCGAGTTCGAGGCCTCTTCCGCCCGGGTGCTGGTGGTGACCGGTGACGGCGAGGACTTCTGTTCCGGTGCCGATGTCGGCTCGGACTTCGCTCCCGGGTCGGTGGCGGCCGGGTACGCCATGCTGGAGCACGTGGGAGCGGCGGCAATCGCCTTGCATAGATCCAGCAAGCCGACCATCGCCGCGGTCGATGGGGTCGCCGCCGGCGCCGGTCTCAACCTCGCTCTGGCCTGCGACCTGCTCCTGGCGACCGACCGCGCCCGGTTCTCCGAAATCTTCGTCAAGCGAGGGCTCACCATGGACTTCGGCGGCACATGGCTGCTGCCGCGCCGTATAGGTCTCGCCCGGGCCAAGGACCTTGCCCTCACCGGACGGGTGGTGGATGCCGCCGAGGCGGAGCACATCGGCCTCGTGACTCGCCTGGTGCCACCCGGCAAGCTGGCCGATGCGGCCTCGACCCTCGCCGAGGATCTCGCCGCCGGTGCCCCGCTGGCGCAACGGATGATCAAGACCGGGTTGGAGCGATCCTCATCGATGGGTTTCGAGGAGGCGATCGCCTACGAACGAACCGCACAGTCGCTGCTGCTCACCTCGGAGGACTTCATCGAGGGCGTGACCTCGTTTGTGCAGAAGCGAGTCCCGGAGTTCAAGGGCCGCTGAGCCAAGGGTCTAGGCAGCGGGGGTCGCGGCTCATACGGTTCCGCAGTGTTCGCTGCGGTCACCTCTGCCGCTCTCGTCGGGGTGGAAGCTCGGCCGGTGCGGGTGGAGGTTCACGTCTCCCATGGCAAGGAGAAGTTCGCCGTCGTCGGTCTCCCCGACGTCGCGGTGCGCGAGGCGCGCGAGCGGGTGAAGTCGGCCATCGTGGCGACCGGCCACCGGTTTCCCAACCGCGTCACGGTCAACCTGGCACCCGCAGACCTGCCGAAGGTGGGCTCGGCCTACGACCTCCCCATCGCCATCGGAGTCCTGGTGGCGGTGGGTCAGATTCCGGTGGCGGCGTCGCGGGTGGTGGCGATCGGAGAGCTTGCCCTCGACGGCGGGGTGCGTCCGGCGCGCGGTGGGCTTGCGGCCGGGATGGTGGCGGTGCGCCGCGGCGAGCGCTGCCTGGTGGGCGACAGCGGATCGGGGGAGGCGGCGTTGTCCGGCGCCGACGTCCACGGTGTGGCAAGTCTTGCCGAGGCGGTGGCGGTGGCACTGGGGAGTCACACCGGTCGCCCGGTGTCGCCCCCGGCCCCGCGACCCGACCCGACTTTGGTGGACCTGGCCTCGGTGCGCGGTCAATCGGCGCCGCGCCGCGCCCTGGAGATCGCCGCTGCCGGGGGCCATCACCTGCTGCTCTCCGGGCCGCCCGGCGCCGGCAAGACGATGCTCGCCCGCTGTCTCCCCGGAGTGCTCCCCGACCTCACCAACGATGAGAAGCTTGAGGTGGCCCAGGCCTACTCGGCCGCCGGTCGGGTGGTGCCGCTGGACGACCGGCCGCCGTTTCGCAGCCCGCATCACAGTGCCACCCCGGCGGCGATCCTCGGGGGCGGCTCGGGCGTGCCGGTGCCCGGCGAACTCACCCTGGCCGATCGCGGGATCCTCTTCCTCGATGAGCTGGCGGAGTTCCCCCGCCACCTGCTGGACATGCTGCGCCAGCCGGTCGAGGAGGGGAGGGTGCACGTGGCCCGCAAGGGGATCTCCGTGGTGTTCCCGGCGCGTATCCAGCTGGTGGCTGCCACCAATCCCTGCCCCTGCGGTCATCGCGGCGACCCTCGTACCGCCTGCCGATGCGATCCCGGCGCCGTCGAGCGGTATCGATCGCGGCTTTCTGGCCCGCTGCTCGACCGCTTTGACTTGCGGGTGACGGTGGCCCCACTGGAGGGTGGGGAGCTGGCCGGATCGGGTGGCGAAGCCAGCACCGCGGTGCGCAGCCGGGTAGTGGCGGCACGCGCCCGACAGCAGGCACGCGGGATCATCAACCGCGATCTTCCCCGGCCGATGCTCGATTCGCTCTCCTGGGATGGAGAGGCAATCGGGCTGCTGCGCGCCGCAGTGGAACGCTTCGGTCTAACCGGACGGGGCTGGGATCGGGTCCGCCGCGTGGCGCGCACAGTGTCGGACCTCGAAGGATGCGAGTCCGTGAGCGGGGATCACGTCGCCGAGGCCCTCGCCCTGAGGCGGGTCACGTGAAGCCGGACCGCCTCGCCGTCGCCTTCCTCGGGCTCCATCCCGACCGGCGTCGTCAGTTGGTCGCCGAGCACGGCGGACCGCGGGGTCTGATCGCCGCGGTACGGTGCGGCGCCGTGGCCGGCCTCGACGACGCCATGGTTCGCGGCACCGACGAGTGCGAGTCGGCGATGCGCTCCTGCGGCGTGAGGGCGCTCTTCCACGGCGATCCCGACTACCCGGCGGCACTTGCGGGTATTGCCGACCCGCCCGACCTGCTCTTCGTGCGCGGCACCATCCCGCTCGGCCCGGTGGTGGGGGTGGTCGGCACCAGACGCAGCACCGCGTACGGCAATGGTCTGGCACGCTCATTCGGCAGGGCGATCGCCTCGGCGGGATGGGTGCTGTGCTCTGGTCTGGCGCGCGGCATCGACGGCGAGGCGCATCGTGGAACGGTGGAGGCCGGAGGTGCCGGCATCGGGGTCTTAGGGTGCGGTCCCGACGTGGTCTATCCCCGCGAGCACCGCCGCCTGGTTTCGGATCTGGAGGCGAGCGGTGCCATCGTCACCGAGTACCCACCTGGTACTCCGCCGCACGGTTGGCGGTTCCCGCCGCGCAATCGGATCATCTCCGGTCTGAGCCGCGTGCTCGTGGTGGTGGAGGCCGCCGTGACTGGCGGTGCCCTGGTGACCGCGGGGCGGGCCATCGACCAGGGGAGAGAGGTCTTTGCCGTCCCCGGTGACGTCGATCGTGAGTCGTCGGTGGGCTGCAACCTTCTGATTCGGGATGGGGCGATCCCGGTTCTCGGTCCCGAGGACCTCGTCGAGGCCCTGTCGCTGGTTCTGGGGTTGCCCCGGCCCGCTGCCGCCGCGGCGGGCCCGGTGCCTCCCAGCGGTATCGGCATCGAGGACCTCGGCCTCCGACTCGGCCTAAACGGCCGGGAACTTGCCGCCTGGCTGGGCCGGGCCGAATTGGACGGAGCGGTGCGGATCGAAGCCGGGCGGGTATTTCCGGCAAATCACTGAAGTTTGCGCACCAATGCTGCCGATGGGGTGGCGGGGCTTTGCCTATCCCCGCTACCGATGACCACCGGATTCGATCAATCCTCCGGCCCGGCCGGATTCGCCTGCCTCACTCCGCGAGAGCGCGCGGTCCTCGCCGGCCTCGTCGGTGGACTGCGACCGGCCGACATCGCCCGGCGCGACTTCGTCAGCGTGGTCACGGTGCGCAACCAGGTCCAGTCGATCCTCATCAAGCTCAACGTGCATTCGCAGCTCGAAGCGGTTGCCGCAGCTCGCTGGTCGGGGTGGACCGACCCTTCGTTCGAGGTTGCGCCAGCCGCTGCTGCCATTTGATGCATCTGCATCATG
>CAYTTU010000260.1:0-7035 GCA_964440905.1 uncultured Acidimicrobiia bacterium
CACCTGTTCGGGTCGCACCAGCACCTCGACCTTCTCGGCGTCGCGTGCGGTGGTGGGGAACCTTCCCAGCGGCGTGTCCACCATCCCGGAGCGCACCGTCCCTTCGACGAAGGCGCCCTCGCCGAGGAACTGCGCCACCCATCGATCGGCGGGATTGCGGTACAGGTCGTGGGGTGGGGCGGACTGGATCACCTGCCCCTGGCGCATCACCGCCAGCACGTCGCTGATCGCCAGAGCCTCGGCCTGATCGTGGGTGACGAACACCGCGGTGGCCCGGGCCTCCACCAGGATGCTGCGCACCTCGCGCCGGATCTTCTCCCGCTGCGGGGCGTCGAGATTGGAGAATGGCTCGTCGAGCAGGATCACCGCCGGGGCCGGGGCCAGCGCCCGGGCCAGCGCCACCCGCTGCTGCTCGCCGCCAGAGAGTTCATGGGGGAGGCGCTTCTCCATCCCGGCCAGACCCACCATCTCGAGGACCGCGGCCACCCGGCTGCGGCTGCCCCCCTTGGGGAGCCCAAAGGCGACGTTGGCTCCCACCGTCATGTGCGGGAACAGGGCGAAGTCCTGGAACACCATCCCTACGCGGCGCCGCTCCGGGGGCACGAAGGTGGTCTCGTCGACCACGATCTCTCCGGCGATGGCGACGCTGCCGGTGTCGGGCCGCTCGAATCCGGCAATGAGCCGCAGTGCCGTGGTCTTGCCGGATCCCGACGGACCGAGCAGACCGAGCACCATGCCCTCGGGTGCGGTGAGGTCGAACCCGTCGAGGATCGGCGGGCCCCCGAAGGACTTGTGCAGTGCGTCGCACACGATGGTGTCGGTCATCGCTCGTGTCTCGTCAAGAGAAAGGTGGGAAAGGCGGCCACGATCAGGAGCAGTATCGCCGGGATGGCAGCGCGGGAGTAGAGCAGCGAGTCCGCCGCCGACCACACGTCCACCGCCAGAGTCTCGAAGCCGGTGGGCCGGAGCAGCAGCGTGGCGGGCAGTTCCTTCATGGTGGTGAGAAATACCAACAGCGCCCCGGTGACCATGCCGCGTTGCACCATCGGCGCGGTCACCCGGAGCATGGTGCGCACCGGGCCGGCTCCGAGGCTGCGTGCCGCGTCCTCGATCGACGGGCTCACCTGCAGGACCGCGGCCCGGACCGGACCGAGCGCCTGGGCGAAGAACACCGCGGCCAGCACTCCCACCAGCACGACGACGCTCTGATAGAGACCACCCAGGTAGCGGACGGCAAAGAACACCATCGCCAGCCCGACGGTGACGTGCGGGAGGGCGAATACCGCATATGACACTCGCTCCACCCACCGGGTGACGGGTGACGAGTGGCGGGTCAGCAGCACCGCGGTGGGCAGGGCGAGGACCGTGGCCACGAGGGCGGCGAGCGCCCCGGCGGTGAGAGAACCCCGCACCGCATCCCAGGGGATGCTGCGCGCCGCTCCGGTGGCCCGGCCCGCCCACGCCACCAGGACCGCCAGGGGGAGGGCGAGCGACACGAGTGCCAACCCCGAAAGCAGAGTGGTCCCGGCCGCCCGACCGCGCCGGCGCAGCGCCCTCGGACGCGCCACCCGGGGTACCGGTCGGCCGTGATACGCCGCTCGTCCCCGGGTGCGCCACTCGATCGCCACCACCACCAGGGCCAGCAGCACCAACAGCACCGCCAGCACCGCTGCCGGGGTGCGGTCGAGTCGCCCGGCGTACTGGGCGTACACCACCCGGCTGAACGAGTCGAAGCGCACCAGCGACACCGCCCCGAAGTCGGACAGGGTGTAGAGGGCGACGATGAGCAGGCCGGCGCCGACCGCCGGCCGCAACTGGGGGAGAACGATGCGGCGGAAGGTGCGGATCGATCCGGCGCCCAGTCCCTGAGCCGCCTCCTCGTGGGCGGGGTCGAGGCGGCGCAACGCCGCAGCGGCGGCCAGGTACACGTACGGATAAGTGGCGATGCTGAGGGTGATCCATGCCGCGGGCAGTCCGGTGATCGTCGGGATCTGGAAACCGGTGAGCTCCGACAGGTAGCCGCGGGGCCCGGTGGCGGCGAGCAGGGCCAGGGCGATCACGTACGACGGCATCACCAGGGGGAGAGCGATCACGACCCGCCACCACTTCCTGCCCGGCAGGTCGGTGGCCTCGGTGAGCCAGGCGGCGCCGATTCCGATCACCGCGGTGGTGGCTACGACCAGTGCCACGAGAAGAGCCGTGTTGCCGAGCAGGCGTCCGGTCTGCGACGAGAGCACCACGTCGCCCACTGCAGCGCCCTCGCCAAGCACCCGCCCGATCAGGAAGACGAAGGGGATCAGCGCCGGTAGGAGGGCCAGCGCCGGTGCGATCCACAGCCAGCGCGGCACCCGGGTTCGGACGCGCCCAGTCCCCCCCGGAGTCGGGGGGGACGGAGCCAGGTCCGGCAGCACCGGCGCTACGGTCACAGGAGACCGGCGGCGGCGACCAGATCGGTGGCGCGGTCGATCACCGTGGCCAGTGAGGAGAGATCGAGATCGGGCTGAGCGAGTGACTCCAGTGCCGGCAGTCCTTCCGGGGCAGCCACCCCGGCGATCAGCGGGTACTCGAAGGTCTCCGCGGCGAAGTAGTTCTGCGCCTCCACACCGAGCAAGAACTCGATGAACTGTTCGGCGGCGGACAGCGAATCGGAGGTGATGAGGATCCCGGCGCCGGCGGACATTACCAGCGACTCGGGTCCGGCGGTGGCGAAGAAGTGATTGGCCGCGGTGGATGATCCCTGATCGGAGATCAGTCCCAGCAGGTAGTAGTGGTTCACCAGACCGACCTCCACCGTGCCGTCGTCGATGGCGGCGACGATGGGGGCATTGCCTGAGAAGAGCTGCGGCTCGTTGGCGGCGATTCCCTCGAGCCAGGCCGCAGTCGCCTCCTCACCGCGCTCGACGATCATCGCTGCCACGAAGGCGAGGAACGAGGCGTTCGACGGGGCGATGCCGATGCGCCCCCGCCAGGCGGGGTCGGTGAAACCGTCGATGCTCGCGGGCAGGTCGGAAGGTGAGAGGCGGGTGGTGTCGTACACCACCACCCGGCTGCGCCCGCTCACCCCGACCCAGCGTCCCTCCGAATCGGAGAACCGATCGGGGACCCGGTCGGTGACGATGGAGGAGAGGGTGCGGAACATGCCGGCCTCGGCCACCGCCCCCAGCGACGCCGGATCCTGGGCGAAGAAGACGTCGGCCGGGGAGTTCTCCCCCTCCTCACGCAGGGTGGCGGCAAGGTCGGTGCTCGAGGCGTAGCGCGCCGCGACCGCGATCCCGGTCTCGGACTGGAACTGCTCGATAAGGGGTGCCACCAGAGCCTCGCTGCGGCCGACATACACCGTGATGCTGTCGGGCTCGTCGGTGCCGCCGCAAGCGGTGGCGGTGATGATCAGCGCCAGGGCGGCGCTGAGGATTCGGCGGGACATTGGGACTTCCTAGATGAGTGTTCAGGTCGACCCCGTCCTGTGGGGTCGTTTCTTATGGCAAGCCTGAACTCTATAGATAGCGGCGGGGGGAAGCGAAATCCGATCAGCCCTGGCGCCGGCGGGGGTGGTTCCGATCCGGTCTTAGCGATGACCTCCAAGTAAGTTGGTTGAACCTCGTTCCCATGGGGAATGATGTCTAGAGAACAACGGCACCGGCAGAGCCGGATCCGCCTGAACATGGCTCCGCATCGTGGAGCCGGGATGGAGTCTGCAATGCGGTCAACTTCTGACATGGGTCTCTTGGTATTCGGAGTCGTTCTTGCCGTGGTTGGGGCGATCATGAAGTTCGCTGTCACGGTGACCACCGAGGGGTTCAACATCAACACTGCCGGGACGATCATGCTCGTGGTCGGAGTCTTGGCTGGCGTGGTCGGACTGGGCCTGGTGCTGGTGGGCCGGACCAGCCGCAGCACCACTACGGAGCGCGTCCTAGACACGCCGACAGGCCAGGTCCGCACGCAGGAGACCAGGGCCAACCTAGAGGGCTAGGGCCAGCCAACTTCCTGGCCAACACGACGCGGTCGGTGACCCCCGCCGGCCGCGTCGTCGCGATTGGTAAAGGCGAGTCCGCAGACTCTTCGGCGACGCCCACTAAGGCACACTCGGTCTAGGAGCCCTGTTCCACCAGCAGCGGGATCCGGACTTCTTCTGGGGTGAGGCCGCCGTGGTGGCCGATGAGGCGCTCGTCGGCATGGCGATGAAAGGCGACCCAACCCGGTGGCGGGAGGAGGATCCCGTCCGGGGCCCTCCCGGCGAATCCGGGATGGCGCTCCCCGGGCCCCCACCAGTGCTCCATTGCGGCGCGGGGAAGAAAGGCGACCCCGAGTTCGGCGGCAAGCGATGCCACCTCGCCGTACACGAACGGGGCGCGGGGATCACCGCCGAAGTCGCGTTCGTCGTGGGCCGCCTTGGGAATGGTGAGGCGGTGCGTCTCGGGGATGTCGACGTGACCGTGGTCGGCGGTGCCCACTGCCACGGCGTGTTGGGGGAGGCGGTGGGCCATCCGCTCCCACATCCGGGCCACTATCCCCATCGCCTCGGCGTAGTCCCCGCTGGCCTGGCCGCCGACATGCGCGGCGAAATCGACGTGGGGGACGTAGAAGAACACCAGGCGGCCCGGGACCCGGGCCAATTCGGCGGCGATGTCGGCGGCCTCGTCCTCATCGTCCCACGGCTCGAACCGACAGCCCCGGTAGAGCATGCGGCTCATCGGCGAGTCGTCGAAGTTCCACGGCTGCAGCGTGACCGGCTCGATGCCGTGCGAGGCAAGCCGCTCCCACAGGTTGGGCATCGGCAGGAACCCCCACAGGTCGTGCTCGATGGGCTCGCCCCACTGCGTGGTCCACTTGATCGTGTTGACCACGTGACCGGTCTCGGGCACCCGCATCTGGTAGCCCAACAAACCGTGCTCCGCCGGGGTCATGCCAGTGGCGATGGTGGCCATGCTCACCGTGGTGGTGGTCGGCCACCCCGAGGTGATCGTCGCCACCCGGGCCGCCGCCAACGGAGCCGCCGCTGAATGAGCTAGCTGGTGGTCGCCGAGCCCGTCGAACAACACCAACACGTAGGACTCGGCAGCAGGGATCGCGGCGGCCAGTTCGGGCTGCAGACCCGCATGGCGCGCTTCCCCGGTGAGCCTTCGTTCCAGTTCGGCCACGAGGTTGACCAGGGAGGCACCGGAGTAGTCGGGCTCTAGGAAGTCCTGAGTCATGAGTCCTGAGTCATGAGTCTCAGCGGGCGGAGCATGGGCATCACCGTAGAGCCTTGCCGCCTGGCTGACAGCAGACGGCTCACGGCTCACGATTGGCAGCTGACAGCTACTCCACCGGCGCCGGCATCCCCAGGTAATACCCCTGGGCCATGTCCACCCCGAGACTGCGGAGTGCCTCGAGGGTCTCCGCGTCCTCGACGCCCTCGGCGATCGTGATCTTGTCGAGACCAGCGGCTAGGGCGACGATCGCCTCCACCACCCGCTGATTGGCAGGGTGCCTGAGCAACTCCCGCACGAAGTCGATGTCGATCTTCAAGTACGTGATCGGGAGCCGCGTCAGGTAGGTGAACCCGCCGAACCCGGTGCCGAAGTCGTCGAGCGCCAGCGGGCATCCCAGGTCGGCCACCGCTCGGGCAAATGCCTCGGCGCGGTCGAATCGGCTCATCAGCGCGGTCTCCGTGATCTCCACGACCAGGTTCTTCGGATCCGCCCCGCTCTCTTGGAGGGCCTGCTCGATGTCGTGGGCGAAGTCCACATTGGCGATGGTCCAGGCCGACACGTTCGCATTGACCCGGCGTCCGGTAGCGGCGATGAGCGCGGCGCGGCGGATCACCCAGCGATCGATGTCGGCGATGAGCCCGTACTGCTCGGCCACCGGGAGGAAGGTGCCGGGCAGCACGGTCTCGCCGGCGGTGCTGCACATTCGGATCAACAGCTCCTCGGCGGGACTCGCCCCGTCATGGAGTGGGACGATGGGCTGGCTGAACAGGACGAACCGGTCCTCCTCGAGGGCGTCCTTGATTCGCCCGACCCAGGTGAGGGTGTCGATGGCGCGTTGCGCCTGACCGCGAGCGCTGGCCTCCTCGGTGGCATCATGGAAGACGACCACCACTCCGCTTTCGGGAAAGTCATTCAGCAGCGATATCGAGTACGACACCGGGAGCAGTACCCCGTCGCTTCGGGTGAACACATCCTCGACCCGGACGGTCGCCCCACCCCAGTTCGCCCGGGTCAGTTCGCAGTGCTCCTCGACTCGCGCGGACCCATCGCCATGCGAGCGGTGCCACAGGTCGTGTGCCGACTTGCCGATGGCATCGGCAGCCCTCGATCTGAGCAGCCGTTCAGCGGAACGATTCAGCATGGTCACCCGCCCGTCGCCGTCGAGAGCAAATAGCCCCTCGGTCATGTTGTCGAGGAGGGCCTTGTGGAACTCGTCCACACGCACGCGATCGGTGATGTCCAGCATCGCCACGCCCACCCCGACCACGGCTCCACCCACCCGAACCGGGAAGTAACTGACCAGGGAATGAACGGTGCCGCGCACCGGGTCGGGGCGGGTGACCTCGATGTCGCGAATCGGTATGCCCGACTCGAGCACCTGGCGATAGCGTGGCTCTGAATTCGGCCATGAATCGGGAAGGATCTCGGCCATGGGCCGGCCGATCGACGAAGAATCGATGCCCAGACCCTCGACCATCCGCTGGTTCATGCGCACCAGGCGGTACTGGCTGTCGACCAGGGCGTAGGTGACGGGGGAGGCGTCCATGAGCGCCCCGGTCACGGCGAGCTCCTCGGCGAGGCGCCTCTCGGCGAGGCGCACCTCATCGACGAGGCCCCGTTCGGTCTCGACGTCGGTCCAGGTTCCGACCCAGCGCTCCAGGGTCCCGTCGGCACGCTTGATTGGCAAGCCCCGGACCCACACCCTGCGGTACTGGCCGTCGAACTGGCGGATGCGCTGCTCGCCCTCGAAGTAGGCGGGATGACGAACGGCATCCAGCCAGCGCTTCTCGGAGGATGCACGATCGTTGGGGTGCAGCGCTCGCAGCCACCCCCGCCCCAT
>CAYTTU010000261.1:0-8332 GCA_964440905.1 uncultured Acidimicrobiia bacterium
GGCGCCACACAGGTGGGATCGTCGGCATCCCACTCGAGGATCTCCCACATTCCCTGATAGCGGTGGTGCCACTCCTCGGTGGTCTTGGTGCCGTCGGGGAAGGTGATGTAGCGGTACACCGTCACCGACCACCCCGGAGAACCGCTCTGCACCCTCAAGGCGCTCGCCTGGTCACAGTGTGGGGATGCCAGGGCGTCGTTCTGCCGGGTGCGGGTCACGATCCCGGTGTGGTTGTACCGGCCGGAGAGGCCGGCCTCCACCACGATGCCTTCGTTGTCGCCGTAGATCGTGGCGGTGATCGTCGTGCCGGTGTGTGAGGTCTTGATGATGACGGCGTTGGGGGTGTTGTTGCGGAACACCAGGTCGGGATGACGCCACCCCAGAGTGGCCTCACGACCCTCCGGGTAGCGGCTGAACCACACCGTGTGCGGGGAGTGGGCGACATCCTCGAGTCCGGCAAAGAAGAAGGCGTTGTACAGGGTGGTGGTGAACTGGCTGGTACCGCCCCCGATGCAGATCTCGCCCTCTTGCACCAGCTCGTTGCCCTGAAGGGCGCCGGCGCAGACGAACCCCTTGGCGGTGGTGCGCTGTCCGACGTGGTCGTTGAGCGACCAGGTCTCGCCTGGCAAGACCAGGGCCCCGTCGACCATGTCGGCGATCAGCTGGATGTTGATCACGCGGTTCTGGCAACAGGCATGGTTGGTGGTGAACTCGCCGATCACCCCGCCGATCCCCAGCGCCTCGGCGTCGGCGGTCGAAAAGTCGGCCTCGCGGCTCACCGCGTAGGTGAGCGGGCCGGTGCGGTCCGGGGTGCTCACCGCCTCGCGGAGGTGATCGAGCAGCGCCGCAGGATCTGGGGCGCGCACCGGGACGCTCGGCACGACGGTCACCGTCTCGGCTTCCTCGTCGATGATGATCTCGGCGTCGGTCCCCTCGGTCTCGAGATAGGGACCGAGGGCGGCGACGTAGGCCAGGATCGCCGGCTCGTCGAAGTCGAATTGGAATCCAGGGATCGGGCCGTCGCCGGGCTCCCTGGTGATCACCAGGGCACGGGCCAAGAGGTGGCGGGGAAGCACCAGTTCGACCCCCAACTCGGACTCAGTGAGCGTGACATCGCCGGAGATCAAGTTGGCGGCGGTGGATACCGCCTCGTCGATCTCCGCAGAAGTGACGTCGGGATCGATCAGACGGGTCTCCAGTGTCAGCGGGGCGCGCTGCGGGTCGAGCAACGCCGCCTCGATTGCGGTGAGCGCCGCCTCCCGCTCGATGCCGACTCCGGTGGCGGGGTACTCGTAGATGATCGCCCCGCCCTCGACGCGGATGTCTCCGGGGAAGGGGGCCTGGCCGATGCCCTCCACCTCCCACTCCTCGATCAGTGCTGCGAGGCGCTCGCGGTCGAAGGTGTAGATCGGCTCGATGGTGGAGGGGCCGCCGCCGATCTGGCCCACCCACCAACCCAGCTGGGCGAGCACGTTCCCGCGGCGCCCGTGTCCCAGGGCGGCCGCCGCCATGGCGGCGGTGTCGATGTCGAGGTCGATCTCCGCCGGATGCAGCGAGAAGGTGTGACCGGCGGCCTGCACTGGGATCGGGGCGGTGCGCAGCTGCTGCTCGAGGTCGTCGAGGCGGGTGCGGGCATCCTCTTCACCCAGCCCGCCGAGGTCCACCCCGGCGGCGGTCACCGACCCCAGTACCTCGCCCCCGTTGGTGAGGCGGTCGGCGGTGAAGAGCAGAAGGGTTGCGAGAAGCGTCGCCCCGAATGCGGTCGCACCGACCACGACGGGGCGCGGCAGACCGCGTAATGAGGGGATTCGGAGCTTTGGCATCGGCGGAAGGCGATTGTATAGGGACCCTGCGGTAATCGAATCACATGGAAGTTTGGAGTTTGGAGTTCAGAGTTTGGAGTTTGGAGTCGGACTCTGAACTCCAAACTCTCAACTCTGAACTCTCCTACCCCACCGCGCCGAGGACCCGTTCGGCGTGTCCCGCCGCCTTTACGTTACGCCAGGCGTCGGTGACCATCCCGGTGGAGTCGATCACGAACGTCGAGCGGATCATCCCCTGGTACTCCCGTCCGTAGTTGCGCTTGGTACCCCAGGCACCGAACGCCGCCGCCACCTTGTGATCGGGGTCGGAGAGGAGTGCGAAGGGAAGGCGGTGCTTCTGGCGAAACTCGGCGAGGCGATCTACCGGGTCGGGGCTGATCCCGATGACTTCGTAGCCAGCCTCAAGAAAGCGCTCGTGACGGTCCCGCAGGTCGCACGCCTCGGTGGTGCAACCCGGGGTGAATGCTTTGGGATAGAAGTAGACCACGAGGTTCTTGCCGGCGAAGTCGGCAGACGAGACCTTCTTGCCCTGGTCGTCGGTGAGGGTGAAGACGGGGACGCGATCCCCAACGGCGACGCTCATGACTCCTCCTCCGTGTGGACCATCAGACTGGCACCGGCTGGCCCGGGGTCAAGTGTGGCAGCCCGCACCCGGAGCTGTCCGCAGGCGGCATCGATGTCTACGCCGCGGGTGTCGCGCAAAGTGCAGGTGGCCCCGTGCCGGTTGACCTCTTCGACAAAGCGCCGGGTGCGTTCGGGTCCGGGACGGCGCTGTGGGGCAAGGGGGGTGGGGTTGAGCGCGATCACGTTGACGTGGGCCCCGAGGTCGCGGGCGATTCCCGCCAGGGCCCTCGCCTGGTCTGCGGTGTCGTTCACGTCCTCCATGAGGGTCCACTCCAGCGTCACTCGCCTCCCGTGCCCGCCGCGGAACCGCCGCGCCGCTGCCACCAAGTCGTCGATCGGGTAGCGCCGGTTCATGGGCACGAGTTGCTCGCGCAGATGGTCGTCGGCGGCGTGCAGGCTGAGTGCCAGGTTCACCGGCCACGGTTCTGCGGCTAGGCGGTCGATGCCCGGGGTGATGCCGACCGTGGAGACCGTGATCGCTCTCGCCGACATGCCGGCCACCTCCACCATCCGTCGGATGGACTCGCGCACGTTGTCGTAGTTGGCCAGGGGCTCGCCCATCCCCATGAAGACGACGTTGCCCACCCGCCCCGGGGAGCCGGGCATCGGATGGGACCGGAGGTGGGCATTGGCATAAGCCACCTGGGCGAAGATCTCTCCGCCGGTGAGGTGCCTTTCGAAACCGAACTGGCCAGTGGCGCAGAAGGTGCAGCGCATGGCGCAGCCGGCCTGGCTGCTGATGCACAAGGTGGTGCGCCGCGGGTACCCCATCAGCACCGCCTCGACCGCGGCGCCGTCGGGAGCGCGCAGCAGCCACTTGATGGTGCGCCCGCCGTCACCGCTCTGCTCGGCCTCGACCTTCATCGGCCACAACCGTTCGGAGAGCGCGGCTCGCATCTCTTTGGGGAGGTTGGTCATCTCGTCGGTGGCCAGCACCGGATGCCGGTACAGCCACTGGCGCAACTGGTCGACCCGATAGGCGGGTTGGCCGGGGATGAGCGAGCCGAGCTCCTCTGGCGCGGTCAGATAGGGCAAGTCACGCCAGGCTGTGAGCCTGCTCCACCCACTCGGCGGCCCGCCCCACGGGCACTCCGGCGATCTCGGCGACTCGCTCCGGATCGAGCCGCACGAGCTCGTCGAAACGCGACACGCCCGCCGCAGCGAGCCGTGCCTTGAAGACCGGTCCGATGCCCCGGATCTCCGCCAGGTCGTCGGCGTCGGGTCGAGCCGCCACGGGAGGAGGGGGCACCCGGAAGGTGGGTGGCGCTTCTTCGGGCAGCGGCGTGGGCCGGGTGAGCCGGTCCTTGAGCATCCAGGCGATGGCGGCAACACCAGCGCCCACGCCGATTGCGATTCCGGTGATCTTGGTGATGCGCTTCATAGAGGGAAGTCTACGAGAGTGGGAGCGGGAGCAGACGAGAGTTCAGAGTTTGGAGTTCAGAGAGTCTGACTCCAAACTCCAAACTCCAAACTCCAAACTCACCCGCCGACGGCCGTCGCCGTCGATACCCTCGGATCCGCGGCGGCGTGCCTGGTTCCGTCGGCCTCGATTGCGATCACCGACACCGGACCCCATCCCTGCGGAAGGTCGGGGCCGATTGCCACCTCGTGCCCCCGGGTGCGCAATCCCGCCACGACGGCGTCCGACATGCGGGCCTCCACCGAGAGGGCCGACGCGGCGCCGTCGACGGCATCGGCATGCCACCGCGGGGCGGCCTGGGCGGTGGCCGGGTCGAGGCCGCACAGCCGGAGCAGCGCCGCCATCTGCAGCAGGTACTGCGGCTGCTGGTGGCCACCGCGGGTTCCCAACACCAGGGCGGCGCGGCCGTGGCGGGTCCACAGGCTGGGGGAGAGGGTGTGCAACGGACGCTTGCCGGGCGCCGCCTCGTTGGGATGACCCGGGATGAGGGTGAATCCGGCGCCGCGATTGTGGAGGAACACTCCGGTGGTGCCTGCCGACAATCCGCTGCCGATACCGGCGAAGTTCGACTGGATGCACGACACCGCCATCCCTGCGGCGTCGACGGCGCAGAAGTAGGCGGTCCCTCCCGGGGCCGGTGCCGGTTGGGGCCAGCGAGCCACTGCGTCGCGGCTCAGGTTGGCCAGCCGGGGAAGCAGGCGTTCGGGATCGAGAAGCCGGTCGGGGGGCATGGCGGCGAATCGGGCGTCCGCCACCAGGTCGTCGCGTTCCCAGGCGACGGCCCGATACGCCTCGATCACCGCGTGGTGGAAGGCGGGGTCCGTCGGATCGCCGGGTGGGTCGAGTCGCTCGAGGAGCATCGCCGCGGCAACGGTGAGATAACCCTGGCTGTTGGGGGGGACGGTCCACCCCTCGAGGCCGAGCACCGCGGCACCGACCGGTTCCACCCAGTCGGGGTGATTGGCGGCGAGATCGGCTGTGGTCAGGACGCGGCCGGTAGCGGCGGAAATCTGCGCCGCCACCGCACCGTTGTAGAAGGCGTCGCGCCCCCCGTCCCTGATCGCCTCGAGCGTGGCGGCGAGATCGGGCCGGCGCAGCACGGTCCCCTGCGCCGGCGGGGTGCCGCCGGGGTAGAGGGCCGCCGCCGATGGCTGGCCTCCGACCATGGGATGGATCACCTTGAGGTCGGAAGCGAACTCCTTCGACACCTCGAAGCCGTCGCGGCCCAGGGCGATGGCGGCATCGAGGTGGAGCCCGCCGAGCGGAGCGGTTCCGTGGCGTTCGGCCAGGGCCACCCATCCGTCGACGCATCCCGGCACGGTCACGGTCTCCGGCGCCCGATATGGCATGGCGGCGGTGTGCCCGGCGGCGCGCAGTCTGCCGGCATCGAGCCCGGATCCCCCGCGCCCGGAGGCGTTGAGCACCTCGGGCCGATCCCACCCGGGGCGATGCACCAGGGCGAACAGGTCGCCGCCGATCCCGCAGGTCGTGGGCAGGACCATCCCGAGGACGGCATCGGCGGCGATCACGGCATCGGCGGCGTTCCCGCCGCGATTCATGACCTCCACGGCGGCCGCTGAAGCGAGGTGGTGGGGAGAAACCGCAACGGCGCCCGAACCCGAATAGGCGGAGACGTCCATGGAGGCGACGGTAGTCCGCAGCCGGAGGCCGGAGGCCGGATGCCCGAGGCCGGATGCCGGAGGCCGGGGGCCCGATGACCGATGCCCGATGCCGACGGTTCAGAGTTCAGAGTTCAGAGTTCAGAGTTCAGAGTCCAGAGTCCAACTCCAAACTCCAAACTCCAAACTCGACTGGCGACTGGCGACCGGAGACTGGCTAGTCCAGTCTGCCGATCCTCCGATTCAACGCATCCAGCACGGCGCGTACCGCGGCCTCGGAGTCGTCGCCCTGGCTGATGGCGGACCCGACGACGACCTCCTCGCCGCGTTCGCCGGTGGAGACCACCACCGCCACGATCACGGTACGCATCCCGATCACGGGCGCTCCGATCGAGTCGAGGGCGAAGACGTCTCCGTGGAGCAGCGACTCCACGGCGCGTACCGCGGCTTCACCGACTAGGCGCATCCGCGCCGCCGCCGCCGCCGGGCCGGTGGCGGTGCCCACGTAGTCCTCGCCATGCCAGGCGAGGGTCACCGCCACGGTGGTACGGGTCCCCTCGGGAATCTCGTGGACCCCCTTGATCGCCGGGCGATCGTCGGCGGCGTTGAGTCGTTCCGGGCCGATTTGCACCACCGAGATGGTGCGGCGGTCGATGTTCAGGCCAAACCGGGCCAGGGCCAGGGTCTGGACGTCGCGTACCACCTGTTTGGGGGCCTTGTCGGGGGCGGCGAGGACGTGGACCTCACGGATCTCGTCGCGTTGCGCAGCCACCCGCACCGCATTGACCGAAGGCAGCCGGGCGAGGGTCTCCTCGATCTCCCTCACATCGAGCATCGACCACTCCCCGCCGCCTGACGGCTCCGACGTCCACCCTGCCACCAAGCGTAGTCGGCCCGACACCGATGGTGAGGAAGGGGCATTCGAATAGATCGCGGGCTTCATCCAGGTTTCGGTTTGCCACAAGTTGCAACCTGATCCCGGGGCGAACCTATTCGCTCACCCCCTAAGCCGAAAACCGCGAAAAACCGCTTGTGACTAGTCCCAGAGGGGCTAAGGTTCTATCGGGCGGACGTCTCCCTGCACTACAGCAGGGGCGTCCGCTTTTGCATGTCCGGACTAGTCCGGACGGGTAGCGAAGGGGGGTCATCCGACCCCCATCTGACAATTGAAGGTGGGTGTCGAACGTGCCGAATTGAAAAGGCACGAAATCGACCCCCAGGGGTTGTCCGGGTTCACCGTACGGCTGAAGCCCTCGCGTGAGCGAGAAGCGAATTCCAACTATGCCGGCATCCGACTAGCGGAGGATGCCGAGATCAAAGGAAGGGAAGCGGTAGGTGACATGCGACAGACCGTGGGAAGTACTTGTCGACTGATGGACCTGCCGGTTGAAGTGAACTGGCGGGTCGGCTGATCGAATAACGACCCGGACAACCCCGAGCTACCCAATCTCATGAACCCCAAGAACCTCAGCGGATCGCTCCTCGCAGTGGTGATGGCGCTCGCCGGTGTCGCCACCCTGGTGGCACTGTTCGCGGTACAGGAACTCCCGACACCGTTGTGGTTGTGGGCCACCTTTGCCGCCGCCTTCGTCGCCCTGGAGTTCTCCTCGGTCGAGGTCAGCGACCGGCTGTTCGTTTCAGGCTCCCGCATGGCGGCGTTTACCGCTGCCGTGGTGTTCGGGCCGTCGAGCGCGGTGCTGGCGGTGGCGCTGATGGCGGGGCTGTCCGCGCTCCATGCCGACGACATCCGGCAGCGGCGCTGGCGCCGCCCCGCGGTGAACTTCGGCCAGTTGGTGCTGTCGGCCGCCATCGGAATCCTGGTGTTCCTCCCCGCCCTTCCGCAGGGTGCGGTCACCCGGGCCGACATGCCCCGGCTCGCTGCCGGTGCCGCCGTTGCCGCCCTCGCCTACGACTGGGTCAACTTTCGCCTGGTGCGGTTCATCGTCCGCCGGCTCTATCCGGAGCGGACGCTGCTGCCCTGGTCGAAGATGCTTCCCAACCACATCGCTCTCGGGGTGCTCGGCGCATTCGGCGGCATCCTCGGTGCGGGTTACGTGCTGGTGGGGCCGGTGATCCTCCCGTTGATCTTCGTCACCTTCCTGGTGGGCCAGGTGGGATTCCGGTCCTACTCACAGCTGCGCCGTGCCCACGAGGACACCATCCGGGGATTCGTCAAGGCGGTGGAGGCGCTGGATCCCTACACCCGGGGGCACACCGAGCGGGTGGCGCGCTTCGCCCGCGAGACCGCCGAGCGTCTCGACTTCGACGTCGATCGCCTGGAGCGGCTGCGGTGGGCGGCGCTGCTCCACGACGTTGGCAAGGTGGCGGTGCCCGCCGAACTGCTCCACAAGCCTGGCGCCCTCGATGACGCCGAGTACCGCCGGATGATGTACCACATGGCTCTGGTGGAGGACCTGCTTGGCGGGGTCGACTTCCTCGCCCCGATGGTGCGGATCGCCACTGCGTACCACGACCTGATAGCAGGCGCCACCGAGGTCGAACTCGAAGCCCGGGTACTCGCCGCCGCCGACGCCTTCGATGCCCTCACCAGCACCCGGTCGTATCGCGCCGCGGTCACCCAGGCGACCGCATTCGAGTTGCTGCGCCGCCGGACCGACGTATACGGGACAGACGTGGTCGAGGCGCTGATCGCCTCCATCGAGGCCTCCGGGGAGCAATACGGGTCTCCGGACGAAGAGAGCTCGGCCGCGGTGGAGCGCCTGGTGCGGGAGCGTGCCATCCGTGCGTGAGCGACTTCGCCTCGTGATCCTCGCCCTGGTGTTCGCCGGGGGAGTCGCCGCCGGGGTGGTCTGGAGGCCCGGGCCCACCTATCTGCTCGTTGCCGC